>JAFWGD010000080.1 GCA_017515355.1 Coriobacteriales bacterium | reverse complement strand
CGGCTTCGGCGGCCTTTTCGATCTGAAGGCAGCTGGTTTCAACGACCCGATCCTGGTGGCGGCCAATGACGGCGTCGGCACCAAGCTCAAGGTCGCCATCGATGCCGGCAAGCATGACATTGTTGGCATCGACCTCGTCGCCATGTGCGTCAACGATGTCGTCGTCGTAGGCGCGGAGCCCCTCTTCTTCCTCGACTACATCGCAATCGGAAAACTCGACACCGAGCTCGTCTCCACGATCGTCGATGGCATCGCCGATGGCTGCAGGCAGGCGGGTTGCGCGCTGGTCGGCGGCGAGATGGCCGAGCATCCCGGCGCTATGGATCCCGACGACTACGATCTCTCGGGCTTTTGCGTCGGAGTGGTCGATGCGCCCAAGGCCATCGGCCCCGAGCTCGTGCGCGAGGGCGACGCCATCATCGGGCTCGCATCCTCTGGAATCCACTCAAATGGCTTCTCGCTGGTCAGAAAGGCGTTTGCCGACACTCTTACGGATGAGGAGCTAAACGCGCCTTGTGAGGCGTTTGGTGGCCTCTCAGCGGGTATGGCGCTGCTGCAACCCACGCGAATCTACGTCAAGCCGTTGCTGAACGCGCTCAAGGAGGGCCTGCCAATCCACGCGTGCGCCCACATCACCGGTGGAGGCATCACCGAGAACCTCGATCGCGCGCTGCCCAAGGGGCTCGATGCGCGCGTCGAGCTCGGCACTTGGCCGGTCCTTCCAATCATCAAGCGCGTCGTCGACGCAGCCAGCCTCTCCAGCGCCGAGGCGCTCAAGACCTTCAACTGCGGAGTGGGCATGTGCGTCATATGCCCGGCCGATAGCGCGGATGACGTAATGGAGTTCTTCGCGCAGGCAGGGGAGACGCCCTATCGCATCGGCAAGATCGTCGCCGCTCAGGATGCTGAGGCAAAGGGCAAGGTCGTCTACGCAAATGCGGATGCGGAGATCTTCGAATGATCCGCCTCGGAGTGCTGATCTCAGGCAGCGGCACCAACCTGCAGGCGATGATCGATGCGATCGCCGCCGGCGAGCTTGATGCCAAGATCGAGCTGGTCGTCTCGTCGCGCGAGAGCGCCTATGGGCTCAAGCGCGCCGAAGCCGCCGGGATTCCCACGCTTGCGCTGCGCCCTGAAGACTACGCCGATCGCGAGGCCGCGGATCGCCGCATTGCAAAAGCCCTGCTCGCCGCAGGTTGCGAATACGTTGCGATGGCAGGCTATATGCGCATGGTGACCGAGCCGCTTCTCTCGGCATTCCCGAACAGGATCATCAACATCCATCCGGCGCTCCTGCCCTCGTTCAAGGGCGCGCATGGCATAGCGGATGCCTTCGAGTACGGCGTGAAGGTGACCGGTGTCACCGTGCACATCGCGAACGAGGAGTACGACTGCGGCCCTATCCTTGCGCAGCGTGCTGTGGAGGTCGCAGACGATGATACGCTCGAGTCGCTCGAGGAAAAGATCCATGCTGTCGAGCACGAGCTCTATCCGCAGGTTCTGCAGGATATCGCCACGGGCAAGCTGGTCGTCTAGCTCCGCTCGCAACCCCGCGCAAAGAACAAGAAAAGGGGTCGCGATTCCTCGCGACCCCTTCGCTTTCGCAGTTGTGGGAAAACCTCTTAGAAGAGGATCTGCCAATCCATGCGCTGTGCGTCGAGCTGCTCCTGGGTGAAGCCGAACCTCTCGCAGTTGATGCGATCGATGTGCTTTGCGAGCTCTGCATATGCGCCTGGGAATACGCTGCCCGGGCCGCCCTGGGTGATGCAGGGGATGTAGCTCGTCATCGGAAGCTGGAGTGCCTTCTCGGCAGCCCTCTCGCAGTCCTCGGTGGTCCAGCCATCGAAGTCGATGGCCTTGTTGTCGACGTTGCCCATGAAGGTGATCTGGCCCTGGTACTTGTCGACGAGAGCCGGAACGTCGTTGGACTCCATGCAGCCCTGCCATACGTCGATGCCCATCTCGATCATGTAGGGAACGAGGTTGGCGCCGTAGCTGTCGCTGTGATGGAAGACGAACTCGCAGCCATGCTCCTTGTAGTAGCCGTAGATCTTCGCATAGCGCTTGGTGAAGAACTCGTCGAACATGTCCGGCGGGAAGAAGGAGTTTCTCTCGCTGCCCCAGTCGTCATGATGGAAGAGCGCATCGGGATGCAGGTTCTCGCAAACGCCCTTTGCGATCAGAAGCTCCCACTCGACGAGATAGTCGAGGATCTCTCCCATGAGCTCGGGCTCGTCCATGTAGTTGACGAGCGCCTCCTCGATCGACATCAGGTGATGGGTCTGCTCGAAGAGACCGGGAGCGACGAAGACAGCCTTGTATGCCTTCTCGGTGTCGACGGCGTCGTACATCTTCTTGCAGATATCCCACTCCTCGTCGGTGATGACGTTGATGTCGGGCATGATGATATGCTCTTCCCACTTCTCGATGTCATCGCAGACGATCAGGCCTTCGGCATGATCCGGGAATGCTCCGGGCTCGCCCTCGGGGAAGGAGTTGCTGATTCCCCAAGCGTTGACGACATGCCTTTCTCCTGGCATCGGGCGCTTGTTGTGGAATAGCGAGAAGGGATCGAAGAGAAGCTGGATCGCCTCGTACTGGTTGACATAGCGATCAGGGGTGCCGCCGATGATCGCTTGTCGCATGTTCTCTCTTGCTGTAAGCATGGGTAACCTCATTTCTAATTGGATGCGAGTCTAATTAGTGCCCAATAAGTATAAGGCGTAATCTGCTCAAAAGCGAGAGGTTCAGTTGTCATATGTAAAAAAACCGAGGTTATGGATGTGAATTTCAACCACACAGTGCTGATTTTGTCAGAGCAGTTCAACGATGGTAATGAATGGTGTGGAATTAGACCGCAATTATGGAACAATAGCGAAAAACCGGCGCCCCATCTCGGGGCGCCGGCCTGCTTTCGAAGAAAAATGCGGGG
>JAFWGD010000079.1 GCA_017515355.1 Coriobacteriales bacterium | reverse complement strand
GCCGAGGAAAGTGTCAGTCGAGAAGGACCTCGCAGAGGGCAAGCTCACCATGGATGACGCTCAGGAGATCGTTGACGCGTTCTTCCTGAAGGCCAACTGCTTCTATGGCGGCGGCGCAAGGTTCGTCACCGAGACCACCGGCGTCGGCAACACCTATCAGCACACCACCCTCGGCGGCGTCAAGCCCGAGGATGGCGAGGATGCAACCAACCCCGTCACCTACATGGTCCTCGAGACCGTCGGTCGTCTGAAGCTGCACGACCCCACCATCTCGCTGCGCTTCAACAAGAATTCCCCGGCAAAGCTCTGGGAGTGCGCAATCGCAACCTCCAAGCTCGTCGGCGGACTGCCGCTCTATCAGAACGACGAGGTCATCATCCCTGGCCTCATCGAGAACAACGGATTCGAGCTTGAGGATGCACGCGACTACGCGTTCATCGGCTGCCAGGAGGTTGTCGGTTGCGGTAACGACTATCCGTGCGGCAACGGCTGCCCGCCGCCAAACTCCGGCCTGCGTTACAACGTCATCATCACCATGGCGATCAACGACGGCATCAACCCGATGAATGGTCACAAGGCCAAGATCGGCTTCGGCAAGCTTGGCGACATGAAGTCGATGGAAGAGGTCAAGGAAGCCTATCGTCAGATGGTCCTCTACTTCACCAGGTGGTCGGCCACGATGAACAACTTCACCGACGTCATCCAGCCCACCATCACCCCGCTCTCGATGCTCTCGATGTCGATCGACGGCTGCATGGAGAAGGGCAAGGACATCGTCGCCGGCGGAGCGAAGTACAACTCCATCGGTGGAACCGCAACCGGCCTCGCAACCGTTGCGGACTCGCTCTCGACCATCGAGTACCTGGTCTTCGACAAGAAGATCTGCACCGGCGATGAGCTGCTCCAGGCAGTTCTCGACAACTGGGAGGGCCACGAGGAGCTGCGCCAGATCGCTCTCAACGAGGTTCCGCACTTCGGAAATGCCGATCCGTATGCAGACAAGTACATGAAGTTCGTCTTGGATGTCTATCTGGAGGCAGTCGGATCCGTCTCCATCGCCCGTACCGACATCTACAAGGCCGGTATGTACGGCGCAGCGGACCACGTAGTCCAGGGCCGCTCCACTTGGGCAACCCCCGATGGCCGCAAGACTGGCGAGCCCACCGCAGACGCGATGAGCCCCGCTCAGACTCGCGACAAGAACGGCCCGATGGCGATCTTCAACTCGATGAAGTGCTTCGACCACACCAAGTTCATGGACGGCATGGCGCTCAACATCCGCATCCATCCTTCGGCAATCGCCAATGAGGAGGGCGCGAACAAGCTGGCTGAGGCCACGCAGCAGTACTTCGCCGATGGAGGCATGGAGGTTCAGTACAACGTCGTCTCGAGCGATACGCTCCGCGAGGCGCAGAAGCATCCCGAGGATTATCGCGACCTGGTCGTCCGCATCGCCGGATACTCCGCATACTTCGTCGAGATGACCGAGGATCTGCAGAACGACATCATCAGTCGTAACGAGAACTCGATCTAGTTCGGTTCTGACTGTGAGCCGCTGATACGCGGCGGCTGGTCCCCTTGGTTGGGACGCGATGGGGGAGGCACTGGAAAGCCGGTGCCTCCCTCGCGTCGTTTGTTGGGAGCGCGCGCTGAGCTGCGCGATTTCGCGCCCCCCGATTTGCATCTCCCTCCCGCGCTCTCGCGCCGCTTATGAACGGCGACTGGCTTTTTGTGCTGCGGGAGTTGCCGATAACCAGCTTAGGGTGTATATTGAGTTTCCCAACAATGCGGGGTGGAGCAGTCTGGTAGCTCGTCGGGCTCATAACCCACGTCGCAGCATTGAAAACCGAGGCACCCCTACGGGGCAAGGGGCTACGAACCTTGTATCCTGCCTCGTTGTCAGACGGGCTACGCCCTACGCTCAGCCCCGGCACCCCACCCAAACTTTGAAAGAGGG
>JAFWGD010000078.1 GCA_017515355.1 Coriobacteriales bacterium | reverse complement strand
GGCGGTGATGTAGTTGAGCAGCGCGTCGATCCACACGTAGGTGACGTGGCCCTCGTCGAATGGCAGCGGAACTCCCCAGTCGAACGTCGTGCGCGAGATGGAGAGGTCCTTGAGGCCGCCCTTTACGAACGACACGACCTCGTTGCGGCGGGTCTGCGGGCAGACGAAGTCGGGATGCTCGTCGTAGTAGGCCAGCAGCTTGTCGCCGAATTCGGAGAGCTTGAAGAACCAGTTCTCCTCGCCATCGGAGTTGTAGCGCAGCGGGCGCTTGCACTCGGGGCAACATTTCTCGCCGTCGATTTCGACGACCTCGGACTCGGTGTAGTAGGTCTCCTCGTGGATGCAGTACCAACCCTCGTAGGACGCCTTGTAGAGGTACCCCTTCTCGTACAGGTCGGTCCAGAAAGCCTGGACGCCGCGCATGTGGCGAGGCTCCGTGGTGCGGATGAAATCATCGTTGGAGATGGAGAGCTGACGCCAAGCCTCCTGGAACTTAGGCGCGATCTGGTCGCACCACTCTTGCGGGGTCATGCCGTTGCGCTCTGCGGACTCCGCAACCTTCTGGCCATGCTCGTCGAGGCCGGTGAGGAAGAAGACGTCCTTGCCGTCCATCCTCTCGAAGCGCGCCAGCGCGTCTGCTGCTACGGTCGTGTAGGCCGTGCCCAGATGAGGGGTGGCGTTGACGTAGTAGATCGGGGTCGTAACCGCGTAACTCGATGCCATGCTTAACCTGCCTTGCCGTTTGTATCGATGCCGCATTTCGCGGCGGTTCTCCATTTGTTGAAGCGCAAAGGGGTTTGAAGCGCTCCAACCTTTAATATTATGCCGAAATCGGCGCTATTGGCATGAGGATTCTATGCTCGGCCTCGATATTCCACAGACGCACCAGATCCGCGTAGAGATTGGCCTGCACAGTTGCGCAGAGGACGTTTGGGGCTATTCGAAGGAGTCCTTGAGCTCTTGGACTATGTCGTAGGCCACGCCCTTGGCGATGCCGAACTCGGAAGCCAGCGCCTTCGCAATCTCGGAAGGCTTCGCACTGCCCTCGGCGAGCAGCTCCTCTGCGCGCGCTGCGATCTGCTCGCACTGGCAACTGGCATCCACTGCCTTGCCAGCCCTAGACGGCGGCTCGATCACGATCGTCACCTCGCCCTTGAGGCTCTCGGCACGCTCGGCAACAGAATCGGCAACCTCTTGCGTGGCACCGATGAGGTATTCCTCGTGGAGCTTAGTAAGTTCGCGCGCCATGCAGACGCGGCGCTCGGGGAACACGTGGGCGATGGCCCTGAGAGCATCATGGGTGCGATGGTTGGACTCGTAGAAGATCAGCGCGGCATCGAGGCTCTCCAGCGACCTGAGAGCGCGCTCGCGCTCCCCCGCCTTGCGTGGCAGGAATCCGCCGAAGTAGAAGGACTTGCACGCAAAGCCGCTGCCCGCAAGTGCCGTGAGCGCGGCGTTGGGCCCGGGGATCACGGTAACATCGAGACCTGCTTCGCGAACCGCGGCGACAACGCGCTGACCTGGATCGCTGATGCAGGGCGTTCCCGCGTCAGAGACGAACGCGATTTTCGCACCACCCGAAATCTCCTCGATCATCTGCGGAATCACGCGGTTCGTGATGTTTTCGTCGCAACGCTTGACCTGCGTCGAGATGCCGAAGCGCGCCAGCAGCTTGCGAGTGACGCGGGTGTCTTCGGCATAGATGGCATCTGCAACCTCCAGCTCGTCGAGGATGCGCTGCGAGATGTCGCCCATGTTGCCGATGGG
>JAFWGD010000077.1 GCA_017515355.1 Coriobacteriales bacterium | reverse complement strand
TAGCCGCAGTAATAGGCAGTGGCATCCTCTCCGCTGTCGGAGTCGGCCAGGAAGAAATGGCTTCCTTTGCAGCGGACTATCCACTTCGGCGCCTCGGACTCGAATTGCTCGAGCTGCTCTGGCGTGTATTCCTCCTCGATCAGATAGGCCTTGGAGCCATCGGACAATTCGATTTCGATGCTCTTCTCGGAGCCGACTTCAGCAGGTGCGATTTCAATTCGAGCGTGCTTCATGGTGCTGCAAAACCCTTCCTTCGATACGCTGTGATTCCGCTCTGGGCTATTCGTTCATCTTCAGGACGACGACCTTCACGCCGTTGGGATCCTCGATTGCTGCGAGCTTTCCAAGGGGAAGCGTTGCCGGCTCCCATATGAAGCTGCATTCCTTTGCCCTCAGATCCTCGATAGCCTCCTCGAAGTCATCCACCTCCATGCCGATCGACCAGAATCCGGTTTCGAAGCTCTTGCTGTCGATTAGCTCGACTGCGGCGCCATCGGGGCTTTGCATCAGGACCAGTCCACCAGTCTCGTTGTAGAACCTCTCGACCATCTCGAAGCCCAGAATATCACGGTAGAACGAGATGGATTCATCGATATCTCCTGCGATTATGGTTGCCAGCTTCAACTTGTACTTCATGACCTTCCCCCCTCACGATTTCAACGATTGCAAAATTCAAAGACCTTGGAATAGAAATCCGATGCCTCTTCGTAAAGGCCGTGTCCGAGCCCTTCGTAAACGTAGAGTTCGCTGCCCTTGATGCTGCGGTTGAGCTCGCCTGCGGCATCGGTGCCCACCGTTTTGTCATCGCTGCCGGCGATTATCAAAGTCGGGCAGCCGATCTTCGGCAGCTCGCTGCGCACATCGAAGTCCAAGATCGCCTCAGCGTTTATCATGAAGCGATCATAGCTTGATGGTTTGGTTAGCTTGGCTAGGGCAGGGAAGTACTTCCTGTTCTTCTCGAGGTACTCATTCGAGTATGTCTTCTCAGCCGTGTCCAGTATCAGCGCAGTGTGCTCGCCGCGGCTTGCCATTCCGATCCATTCGGTTACCGCGCTCGTCACGATCTCGTTCGCATTTGGAGCGGTGACGGCGAGAACCAGCTTCTCCACCAGCTCGGGGTGGTCGATTGCCATGCACTGGGCGATCATGCCGCCTTGCGAAACCCCAAGAACGCATGCCTTCTCCAGCCCGAGGCTCCTCATCGCCGCTGCTTGATCGTCCGCCATGTCCCTGATGGAATACCCATCGGGCATATCGTCCTTCCTGCTGAACATGTACACGGTGTATTCCTTGAGAAAGTTCTTGTAGGGAACTGATAGGATGCGCGCCTTGCCCTTCACGGTTGCCAGCCCATCCGATAGGCCAGGCAGCACCACGAGCTTCTTGGAGCCCTTTCCGAAAGCGACGAATTGCATGTTGGTGTTGCCAAGCTTCACGCAGTCGCTCTTCTTCATGGTCTCTCCTCCGCTTTCATTGCCTTGATCGCACCCGATTCAATTATACGAGCTCGGCCCAACTCCGCCGCAAGCTCTCCATATAGTCTGCGACATGCGTTGGATCCGCAAACTCCAGCCGATCGTAGTCTCCTGCTCTGCTCAGCGTTCCATTCTCCGCCCGCTGCTGCACTTCTTGGGAAAACGCGTCCAGCTCCTGCAAATATGCGGCAGCCGCTTCTCGCGAAAGCTTTCCCTTCCTTGCCCATCTTTCGCCCAGCCTGAAGGACCTCTGCAGCATGAAGAGGATGGTGACATCGTCGAGCCAGTCTGACCTGAACGGATAATGAAGGACTTCTTCCCAGCACCAGTCGCTTCTGTCGCCTTTCATAAACTCCGTTGCCTGCGAATATGAGGCGAGCGCATCCTTGCCATGCGGCTTTTGCGCGAAGAATCCGTCTAGGAACTCCTTGCGCCAAGTCTCTTCGGTCTCCTTGGATACGTGATACATGTCGTATTCGACTTCATCCCCGTCGAGGGCCATGAAATACCGGTTTCCGCAATAATGCAGATACAGCTCCTTTGCACGTTCCATAATGCGCTCCTTGTCTGCCAGCGCGCTACACCGAGAACAGCATAACGGTTGAGAGCGCAACCAAGAACTGGCAAACCACATTGGAAATCTCGATCACCCAGTGCACCTTCGGGTTCTTCAGGTCAGCTTTGATGCCGATTCCGCACAGCATGATGAACAGGAGGATGGCTATGGCGTAGAGCGCGATTTCCATTGGCATGTGCCATCGTGCGGCCAGCACTATCAGGGAAGCGTAGATGAGCAGATATCCGAATGCCCCGGTTAACACAGCGATTGTGTTGGGCTTCTTCGTCTTGATGTACAGGCAGACCAGAAGCACCACGATGAGGGCCACAAGCCCGAGGAGCACTCCCATATCAAGGCCGAGCACGTAGTCGAAAAGCATCAGTCCGGAGATCAGGATACCGGTGTTCACGCACGCCACAAGAGGGACTGGCATGACGAACTTGATGATTCCAAGGCCCACCAGCACCTTCCCAGTTGGGATGACAAACCCGAACAGGATCGAGATGATCGCCCCGATCAACAGGATGACGTTGCAGGGTGTGCCCATCGCGGCGTAGGTGGCCTTGATGATCGCAACCATGGTGATCGTGTAGAAGATGGGATTGACGTAATCCAGCAGTCCCAGCGGGACCGAGAACTTGTTGAACTTGGCGTTTTCTGGCATTACTGCTCGTGGTCCTGATCCAAGTACTTTTCCAGGAGAACCATGTTGACATCGGGGATCCCGTTGAAAACGGTTGGCACGACGGCTATCTCCTTGTAGCCCAGCTTGGCGTACATTCTCCGTGCAACCAGGTTTCGCTCGTTCGTATCGATGCGCAGCTCGAAGCAGCCGTTTTCCAGCGCATATGCCTCGTAGAAGTCGACGAACTGCCTTCCCAGTCCCATCTTGCCAGCGTGCGGGGAGATGGTTAGCGTGTGCAGCACGCAAACCTGATCGGCATCTGCTTCGTGCTCCCACTTGGCGCGCGCGTAGTCTTCAACCTGGATCTTGTTGATGACGCTAGAGCCTAGGACCTCGCCATCCTTTTCGATGACGAAAAGGTCATCTCGCCTCAGCGCGTCTTCCGCGATGGCTTTTGTGGGGTACACTCCCCGACTCCATCCGATGACGGCTTCTCCGTTCTCCTCCATCTGGTGGATCTCGTCGTAGATTCTCGCCACGGCGTCGATGTCTGAAGCGGTTGCCTTCCGAATCATGAATGCCTTCTTTCAGGCTAGAAATGCCTCAGCGCATCCAGGCCGAGCAGAAGCGCCTTCTCATGCGATCTTGTGCCGAAGTCTCTGGCATCGTATTCATCGACATTCGCCAAAGAATCCGCAGCGAACAGGAATTGTCCGAACATGGCTCCGCGCTTCCTGCAGCATGCAGCAAGTGCGGCGCATTCCATATCGACTACCGAACATCCCTCTGCCAACCGATACCTGACCATGTCCATGGTTTCGCGGAGGAATCCATCGGTGGACCAGGTTGTGCATGTCATGAAGGGAATGCCGTGCTTTTCGAAGGTCTGCCTAAGCACGGCGATCGGCTCTTCATCGAGTTCGATATATCTTGATGGGGGCAGGTAATGATACGAGGTGCCCTCTGCCCTGAGCGCCTTAGTCGGAACGATGAAGGAGTTCTCCTCGAAATCCGCCAGCACTCCGCAAGATCCGACCGCAAGCACCTTCTTGCACCCGCAATTCACGAGAGTGTCCAAGACCCTCGTCGCAGCAGCCGCGCCGATGGGCGATTGAACCAGGCAGATATCATCGTTGCCTTCATGCACCACGTAGACATCGATGTTGTGCGAGACCGTGATCAGGGTATCGGCCACTTCGACATCATGCTTTTCGGCGTATTCGTGGACCACATCGCCGAGAAAGGCGAAAAGGCACTTTTCGGGCAACTCGCCACCGGTCCAGCCATGATCTGGCGCTATGACCTCCTGAGAGCTCTCATCGTATTCGAGAATCGGAATCTCATTCCGAATGATCATCGCCTGGTCTCCTGCAAATACAAGTTCCTGCAGTACCGTTCAATCCTAGGACATCCAAGCCGCGGACTCAACCATTCGCTCTCCGGCAATATACGGTTTAAGACTCGATGCCTGACAGGGCTTCCTCCGCAGCCTTCATGATGGCATCGACGTCAGCCCCAACGATATCGAGCCCGACGGCCTCGATCTTCCGCACATCCTGAATGCCATAGTAGCCCTGCGACAGAGCCTTCACATACCCGAAGCCGAACTCCTCCGGGACATAATGCCCTCCCGCTGTGGTCACATAGAAGAGCCTCTTGGCCTTGCAAAGCCCGATCGGTATACCTTGTTCCGAATACTCGAAGGTGATTCCTACGACATTGACCAGCTCCAGATACTGCTTCAGCGCAGCGGGGAAGGAAAGATCCCAATACGGAGCCGCTATCACGATGGTTTGCGCTTCCGAGAACTGTCGTGCAAGGTCAAACAGTGGGTCGTGGAAATCGCCTTTGGCAATAAGCCGGTCCCGCTCGATGAGATAGCTCTCGTCAACAACAGGGAAAACGATGTCTTCCAAGCGGATTTCCTCATAGGGCTCGCTCAGCCTCATGAGCAATTCTTCCGCAAGCCTCCTGGTTCTGGATTCTTGTCGCACGCAAGCATTGACATACAATATCGGCTTTTCCATGAAGCACCTTCCGCTATTGCAATCTTTTTTCAAACCGGAACATGCCGTCTTGAACGTCCTCATTCATCTGCGTTGCTGCTTCCGGGTCGTTTGGATCCGGATGATGGCTATTGAAAAACTCAACGATATGAAACCCGCAACGATTCACATAGAAGTGGATGTTTCGTTTTTCAAAATATGGCGTTACCGTCTCCCATACGATCACTTCGGGGTGCAGTTTTTCCACTGCGCACCATGCCGCATAGCCGATTCCCTTGCTATGAACGTGCGGAGAAACAAACAACAGGTCAAGATCGCCACGTTCGCCTTCTGTTTTGATGACGACACCTCCGACAGGTTTGCCATCCTGCATGATCCGATACGCCTCGCCGCAATCAATGGATTTCTCTATCGTGTTGCGAGAGATGATCTCGCCCTCTTCTTCAAAGTGGTTGTCTCTCAGACCGAATTCTTCCAAGGCACCATAGTTGAAAGCTTCCTGGTTGTCCTTTATGAATTGCTCTCGGTCATCCTTTGTCAATCTAGCAAGAGTTACCTTTTCCAACTGTGCAACCTCCATAAATCGCGGATTATAGTCGCTGCTCTGTCTTTGACGAGCCTCTCAATATCCAAATCTACATCAACATGCCCAACGACTATTGCCTGCTTAATGAAACCACCGTCTCGACGTGCTTGGTGTGCGGGAACATATCGACGGGCGTG
>JAFWGD010000076.1 GCA_017515355.1 Coriobacteriales bacterium | reverse complement strand
GCCATCGACGGATCCGAAGTTTCCGTGGCCATCGACCAGCGGAACCTTCATCGAGAAGTCCTGCGCGAGGCGAACCATCGCGTCATAGACCGCAGAGTCGCCGTGCGGGTGGTACTTGCCGATGACTTCACCGACGGTCCATGCGGACTTCTTGTGCGGTTTGTCCGGGCGGATGCCCGACTCGTACATCGCGTAGAGGATGCGGCGGTGAACCGGCTTGAGTCCGTCGCGGACGTCTGGAAGGGCGCGCGCGACGATGACGCTCATCGCATAGTCGAGGAACGACGTGCGCATCTCATCGCAAAGATCGCTAGTGAGCAGCGTGCTCCCGCTGAGATCCATCTCTTGTGTGTTGTCAGCCACTATCTGTCTCCTATTCGCTGAATTCCACGCGTTTGCCTTGCTCGAGCGCGATTAGATGTCGAGGTTCTTGACGTGCCTCGCGTACTTCTGGATGAACTCCTTGCGCGGCTCGACCTGATCGCCCATAAGGTCGCTGACCGCCTTGGATGCCGCGGAGGCATCGTCGATGGTCACCTGTATAAGCGTGCGGTTCTCCGGCGACATCGTGGTGTCCCAAAGCTGCTCCGGGTCCATCTCGCCGAGACCCTTGTAGCGCTGGATCGTGTACTTGGTCTTCTCATCGAGCTGTGCAGTCGCCTTCGCAAGCGCCTCGTCGCTGTAGTAGTAGGTGTGCTTGCGGCCGATCGCGAGCCTGTACAGCGGCGGCTGCGCGATATAGATGTAGCCCGCGGTGATGAGGTCGCGCATGTGGTTGTAGAAGAAGGTGAGCAGCAGGCAGCGGATGTGCGCGCCGTCGACATCGGCATCGGTCATGATGATGATCTTGTGATAGCGCGCCTTCTCGATGTCGAACTCCTCGTCGCCGATGCCCGTGCCAATCGCGGTGATCAGCGAGTTAATCGTCTCGGATGAGAGAGCGCGGTGCAGACCGGCCTTCTCGACGTTGAGGATCTTGCCGCGCAGCGGCAGGATTGCCTGGAACGACCTCTCGCGCGCCTGCTTGGCCGAGCCGCCTGCGGAGTCGCCCTCTACGATGTAGAGCTCGGTGAGCGCAGCGTCCTTGACGGAGCAGTCGGCGAGCTTGCCCGGAAGGGTCGAAGCCTCCAGCAGGCTCTTGCGCCTCGTGAGATCGCGCGCCTTGCGCGCAGCCTGGCGGGCCTTCGAAGCCGACAGCGCCTTCTTGACGATCTCCTTCGCCGGGTTCGGGTGCTCCTCGAGATATTCTGCGAGGCCCTTGGTCACCGCGGATTGCACGAAGGTGCGCATCTCGGTGTTGCCTAGCTTAGTCTTGGTCTGGCCCTCGAACTGCGGGCTGGAGAGCTTGCAGGAGATCACGCAGGTCAGACCCTCGCGCACGTCGTCGCCGACGAGATTGTCGTCCTTCTCCTTGAGCATGTTCTGGCTCTTGGCGTATTCGTTGATGATGCGCGTGAGCGCATTCTTGAAGCCCTCGAGATGAGTGCCGCCCTCGGTGGTGTGGATGTTGTTCGCGAAGGCCATGGTCACGCCACTGAACGAGGTGTTCCATTGCATCGCGACCTCGACTTCGCCCTCCTCGCCCACTCGCTCGAAATAGATTGGACGGCTGAGGCCAGGCAGTACTTCCTTGCCCTCGTTGAGGTATTTGACGTAATCGACGATGCCGCCGGAGTATTGGAACTCGCGAACGTCGGGCTCCTCCTCGGAATCGCGCAGATCCTTGAAGATGATCTTGAGGCCCTTGTTGAGAAATGCCATCTCGCGCAGCCTGGTGGCAAGGATCTCGGCATCGAAGACGGTGGTTTCGGTGAAGATCTCAGGGTCGGGCCAGAAGCGGATGGTGGTGCCGGTCTTCTGGGACTTGCCGATCTGCTCGATCTTCTTGACCGTCTTGTCCCTGGCGAATTCCATCGTATAGATTCCGCCATCGCGGTAGACGGTGGCCTCGACCTTCTCGGAGAGCGCGTTGACGACGGAGATGCCCACGCCGTGCAAGCCTCCCGAAACCTTGTAGCCGCCATCGCCGAACTTGCCGCCAGCGTGGAGGATGGTGAAGACGACCTCGAGCGTAGATTACTTGGTCTTGGCATTCTTGCCCACCGGGATGCCGCGGCCGTTGTCGATGACCTCAACCGAGTTGTCCGGGTAGATGGTCACTTCGATCTTGGTGCAGAAGCCCGCAAGCGCCTCGTCGACCGAATTGTCTACCACCTCGTATACAAGGTGGTGCAGACCGCGCGGACCCGTAGAGCCGATGTACATTCCAGGGCGCTGACGTACCGCTTCCAGGCCTTCGAGAATGCGGATGTTCTTCTCGTTGTAGGTTGAGCTGGAGGAGCTTTTTGCCATTGGTTCTCCTATTCGCGCATAGCGTGGCTACGCCATCGAAATCACGCGTGAAACGCCTAGATTTCGAATTTTGAGGATAGTTTTCCTGAGGGGTAGCACGTCGGGTTGCGTTTATCTGCTGCGTTTATTGACATGCAAATATTATAACACGGTTTTCAAACCAGTGAAAATTTCGCTTTTAAAGGGCGCTAATTTCCGCTCTAAGGCTGTTTTGAAAGGTTTACACCCTTTTTCCACTTGAAATCAGCAACAAAAGCCTCAAACAGCTTTTCCTTGAGTTTTTCGTCCTTCACTCGATCGACTGATTTCCGTATATATTCAAGTTCTGAATCGGTCAGCTGGATCGGTTCGAGATCGTCTTTGTACCAAGGCTTTTGCTCGGCGTGCTTTTTGAATTCCTTGCGGATTCCAGCCTTCTTGGAGACGATGAAGAAGATATCCTCGATGGGCTCGTTCAAAACGAACTGAAGCGACTGCCTGTAATACTCCTTGCTCATCGAAAGCTGCGCGGCCCAAGCGGAGTCATCGACGAAGACGACCAGGCTGTGCGCGTTCTTGAGGCTGTCGATGATGTTGTCGGTGTGGGCCAGCACCGTCTCGGTAGCTACACTCTCCCAGGCGTTCTTGAGCCGCACTCCCCTCTTGAGCTTGGGCGAAGCGCTCTTTGCGATTGCCTGGTTGATTCCATCCTTCAGATTCACCATGCTAGCCGATCCTGAAGATCTTCGCTTCCCTCAAAACGTCCTCGCTGAAATATTCGAGATCCGTTGTGGTAATGAACGTCTGCGTCTTCCCATAGATTCCGCTCAGCAGCGAGTTGCGCCGCTGCGTATCGAGTTCCGACATTACATCATCTAATAGCAGTAATGGCTGATTATTGCAAATCTTCGCTATGGTCTTCATCTCCGCGAGCTTCCAGATGAGCAATATCAATCTCTGCTGACCCTGCGAAGCGAACCGGCGCGCGTCGTGGCCGAGGATCTCGACCTCTATGTCGTCCAGATGCGGACCGCAGAGGCATCGCTTGCTCGCTATCTCCGCCTGAAGCAAGCGCTCGAGCTTGCCTCTCAGCGCCAATGCGAACTCATCTAGGTCATAGCCAGCCTCCTTGATCTTGGCTTCTTCCATCCAAGAAGGAATATAGGCTATGTCTATTAACAGGTCGGGTGCGATTTCCAAGCAGACTTCGAGCAGATTCTGCCTGAAAGCCAAGAAAAGGTTAACCCGATGCTTAATGAACGCCAAACCGTAAGCGGCGATGCTCTCGTTCCAGGGCTCGATCATCGCAATAACGCAGAAATCGGCTTGCAGCAGCGCAGCCTTTTCCTTTATCGCTCTGAGGTAATCCGAGCGCAACCCATAGTATGTGCTGGAAATCTGTGCCCCCATCTGGTCGATCGCATCGCGGCGAATCGAAGCAGGACCCTTTGCGAGGTTGAGATCATCCGGGTTGAACAGGACTGTGGTCACGTTGCCGCGCAAATCTGCGGGGCGCTTTCCCTTGCCGTTTTGGAAATAGCGGCGGCGGTTATTCGCGATTTCCAAGCGCAACTCGATATCGCGATGCTCCTCGACGAGCCTTGCCGTCGCGCTGGCTCCCTCCTCGCCCCAAAGCACCAGCTCATTCCACTTTGGATTTCTAAATGAATCCAAAGATGTCATGAGCTGAAGGGCCTCGAGAAGATTGGTTTTCCCCACCCCATTGGGTCCTACGAATATGTTGAGATTCTCAAATTGTCCACTTTCGAAATCCTTATAATTTCGAAAGTTCCGCAGTTCGATATGGTCGAATGTAAGACCCATGAAGCACTAGGCGAGCTTGACCGGCATCGAGAGGTAGAAGAAGTTATCGCCACCATCTGCCCTGAAAACGCCAGGACGCAGAGGTTTGCTTGCCTCGAAGATCACATTCTCGGTATCCATCGCGCTAGGCCGTCCATCACATATTGGAAGTTGAATCCGATTTCGATATCTTCGCCCTCGATGTTCGCCTCGAGCGTCTCGACCGCGCCGCCAAAGTCCGCAGCTTTGGATGAGATGGTCAGCTTCTGCTCCTCGACACTGAACAGCAGACGTACCTGCTTATATTCCTGCACCACCAGCGATGCCCTTTTAATGGCATCGCTTAACTCTTTGTTGTTGATGATGGCGGTGATGGTCTTCTCAGATGGGATTATCTGCTTGTAATTGGGATAGTTGCCTTCAAGCCTTCTGGTAATGAAAGTGGAGGATCCGAACGAGAAAACGATTTGATTGTCCGAATAGCCGATTGTGAGAATCTCACCTGCAGGAATGAGCTTGCAGATCTCGTCGAATGTCGAACCGGGAATAAGCAGCGAGAAATCTTCGATCGACTGATCAACCTGCGCCTCTGCAACCGCAAGGCGGTAGGAGTCGGTCGCAACCATCTTCAGCGAACCACTCTCTATGGTCATGTTGATGCCAGTGAGAACGAGATGGGACTCATCGCGAGCGACAGCCTTCGAAACCTTTTTGACCATAGTGGAAAGGGTACTGCTCTCTAATGAAACCTGGCTATTGATCGCAACCGCGGGGAATGCTGGAAAATCCTGAGCTTCCATGGTTCCAAGAGAGAACTTCGAATTCATGCATACGATGTTGAAGAGGGATCCTTGCGTATAGCACTCGATGGCTGCATCCGGGAGGCTCTTGACGATGTCGAGAAAATGCTTTCCAGGAACAACGGTTTCGCCCTCTTCTTGGACCAACGCCTC
>JAFWGD010000075.1 GCA_017515355.1 Coriobacteriales bacterium | reverse complement strand
TTCGCAGACGATAGAGCGCCTCATGGGCATCGAGGTTCCGATGCGCGCCGAGTACCTGCGCGTCATCTGGTTCGAGCTCTCCAGAATCCATAGCCATCTGCTGTGGATGGGGCTCGCTGCCGACTCCTTCGGTTACGAGAACCTCTTCTACCAGTGCTGGCGCCTGCGCGAGCGCGTCCTCGACATCTTCGAGAAGACCACCGGCGGCAGGGTCATCCTCTCCGCATGCAACGTCGGCGGCGTCAACTACGACATCGACAACAGCGAGCTGGCAGGCATCTCGCAGATCATCCAGAAGCTCAAGCGCGACGCGAAGCCGCTGATCAAGGCGCTGGTCAAGGATCGCTCGATCAAGGACAGGCTCGTTGGAAGCGGCTATCTCTCCCGCGAGGATGCCATCAAGCTCAGCATCGTCGGTCCGTTCGCCAGGGCATCGGGAGTCGAGGAGGACCTCAGGATGCATGGCGTGGGCGGATATGGCGAGCTTGCCGAGTTCAAGCCGCAGACCTCCACCCAGGGAGACAACTACGCTCGCGTTGCGGTGCGTTGCAACGAGTTGCTGCAATCGTGTGACATCGTCTGCGAGATGATCGACAAGATCCCCGACGGCCCGATCTGCGATAAGCCCAAGGGCAATCCGCCCGAGGCGCAGGGCATCGGAAGGGTCGAGCAGCCACGCGGCGAGGTCGTCTACTACGTCAAGGGCAACGGGACGAGATTCCTGGAGAGGTTCAGGATCCGCACGCCCACGAGCCAAAACGTTGCCGGAATGGTGCAGCTTCTCCAAGGTTGCGAGCTGTCCGAGGTTCCGCTGAACATACTCACCATCGACCCGTGCATCAGCTGCACCGAGAGGTAGGCGTGCTATGAGTTCATTCTCGCTCTTCGGCACGTCGCTGAAGAACCTCTTCTCGAAGCCGGCAACCAAGATGTACCCGGTGAAGCCGTTCGAGCCCTTCGAGGCTACGCGCGGTCACGTCTCGATCGACATCGAGAAGTGCATCCTTTGCGGGCTCTGCTACAGGAGCTGCCCGGTGGGCGCGATCACCGTGGTTCGCGATGACAAGTCTTGGTCGATCGATGCGCTGCGCTGCATCACCTGCAACGACTGCGTCTCGCGCTGCCCGGTCAAGTGCCTCACGATGGAGACCCAGTACATGCCCGTCGCCGTGGGGCAGTCTGTTTCGACCTTTGTCAAATCAGAGCCAAAGGCAGAGCCGGAGCCTGATTCTGAGGTCGAAACCGAGGCAGAGTAGCGCCTCAAGTCCCTGAAATCCATAGGCTTTGCATCACTGAAGCGCGCATTATGCAACAATGCGCGCTTCGTTTGATCTCAACGCTGGCGATGCATGCTCGCTAGGCAGACGGCGTTTCTCCCACCCACTTCAATAATGATAAAATCAAACCAAGTATGTATTGATTTGGACGATTTGGACGAAGGAGGTGTGGATATGGCCGATAACGGGGCTCCCGATGCTTCAATCAAGCGCGTGAAGAGGACGGGGGAGGACAGGATCATAACGGTCCCGAACGTCATCAGCGCGATCCGCATCCTTCTCATTCCGGCCTTCTACATCATCTTCGTCACCTACCGCATGGAGACGCTGGGCTGCGCCATATTCATAGTCGCGTCGTGCTCGGACTGGATCGACGGGCGCATTGCCCGCGCCACCAATTCGGTCACCAAGCTCGGCAAGACGCTCGACCCGCTCGCAGACAGGCTCCTGATCATCTTCGGGGTCATCGCGCTCTTCGTCGTCGACAGGCTTCCCCTGTGGATCATGATCGCGATCTTCCTGCGCGACCTGCTGCTGCTGCGCCTGACCATCTGGCTTGGCAAGGAATACGACGAGGGTCTCACCGTCGCCTACATCGGCAAGGTGGCAACCACCTTCGTCATGGCGGCTTTCGCGATGCTGCTATTCGGCTGGCCGACCGTTCCCGGATTCGGCCTCTTCGAGGTCTCCTGGCTGCCGGGCTTCGGCGCAAGCGAGTGCTATCTCGGCATCCTTTTCGCATACATCGGCGTCATCCTCCAATGGGTCACCGCATTCGTATACTTCTACCGCGGCTTGCGCTACGGCACCACCAAGAAGGGCGTGTCCCTGCGCGATCTCGTCGAGATGGACGAGGAGGTGGAGAAGTAGGGATGGTCGACGCAAAGTCATATCGCAAGAGCCTCTCCAACTCGCTTCCCCTCTATGCGGATCCGAGCGAAAAGACGCGCAAGCGCAGCGGTGGCGAACCTGCCGCAAAGGGCAAGGGAGACCCGAAGAAGCTCAAGACCAAGAAGACGACGAAGGCCATGAAGAGCTCTTCGAAGGGCTCGCAGAAACCCGCGCCCAAGAGCGTGCCAAAGGGCTCGTAGAAACCTTCTTCCAAGGGTCCGTCCAAGAACCCTCCCAAGGGTTCGAAGCCCTCGAAGAACGAGCGCGCCCAAGGGGCGAAGAAGCCTCCTAAGACCAACCCGTCGAAGACCTCGAAGTCGTTCAACTCGTCGAATGCCCCTAAGCCGCCGAAGGGCGGGCAGGGCCCCAAGGGCAGCAACGGAAAGAAGAAGCCGCCGAAGAATCTCGGCAAGGCGTATCCGTCCTCGATCGACGGCGGTAAGCCGAAGAAGCGTTTGGGCAAGGGCGCGAAGATCGCCATCGCGGTCGTTTTGCTCCTGGCAATAGGTTGCGGAATCGATGTCCTACTCACCAAGGACAAGATCCATGCCGGAGTGCACGTCGGCTCCGTAGACGTGGGCGGAATGACTGTCGACGAGGCGAAGGCCGCGATCAGCGAGACCTACCAGCCGATGATCGACAGCGCAGACATCTACATGTATGAGAGCGAAGAGGCGATGGAGGCGCAGGAGAAGCCGACGAAGATCGCCTTCGACTACGAGACGATGCTCTCCTTCGAGAAGAACCCTCTCGAGGGCCCCGCATTCGTCATCAGCCCAGCCACTCTCGGCGCCACCATCGATAGCGAGGCGCTGGCGCAGGAGGCCTATGCGGTTGGAAGGGGCTGGGACTTCTTCTTCGGCCGCGTCAGGGGCTACACCTTCGGCGTCGAGATCGACCCCGTGGTCGCGCTCGACCAAGGCAGCTTCACCACGCTCAGCGAGATGCTCACTGGCGCTCTAGGCAATGCGATGGTCAACCCCGACATCGCCTTCAGCGAGGGCACCTTCACCACAACCGAGGGCAACGACGGCTACATGGTCGTCGATGACAAGCTCATGGAGAGCCTGCAGAAGATGATGCTTGCCGAGGGCGACCGCGCCTTCGTTGTACCGATGCAAAACGTCAAGATGCAGGTTGACCTCAGGGATGCGCAGAAGGCCGCCGACAAGGCGCAGGCCGCGATCACCGAGCCCATCACGCTCGAGTACAACGACCAGTCCTGGGAGGTCGGCCCTGAGGTTCTCGGCTCCTGGGTAGCCACCTACGTCGAGGAGGGCACCTTCTCGGATAGCTTGGTTCCCTATATCAGCGTGCCGTTGGCTCAGGAGGGCATCGAGTCGCTCAAGGGCATCGGAAGCATCGGAACGCCCGCCCAGAACGTGAAGTTCAGCTATGACGGCAAGGAGCTGACGTGGGTCGATGCGCAAACCGGAATCGGCCCGAACTACTACGAGATCGCCTCTAGGCTCAACACCATCCTCTTCAACGACGGAGAGCTCGCCACGAATGCCGGCGAGATTCCTGAGCCGCCATCGGAGTTCGCAGACGAGCTGGCAGAGGAGGAGGCCGAGGAGGCGAATTCTGAGACCGAGACCGAAGCCGCTTCTGAGGGCGAGGAGGCTGCCGATGGAGAGGCTGCCGAGGGCGAAGCTGAGGAGGCCGAGCCAGAGGCCGATAGCCGCACCGTAGTGATCAACGTGACCACCAGCTACCCGAAGCTGACCTACGAGGATGCGGAGAAGCTGCAGGTCACCGGCCATCTGATCAGCAAGCACAGGACCACATACAAGTGGGCCAGCAAGGAGAAGGTGCACAACATCCATCTCATCTCCGACATGCTCACCAACTCGCTGATCGCCCCGGGCGAAACCTGGTCGGTCAACGACATCACGGGCGCGTGCAATGCGAGCAAGGGCTTCAAGGAGGGCGGCTCCATCATCGGCGGAAAGATAGTCTCCGAGGTCGGAGGCGGAATCTGCCAAGTTGCCACGACGATCTACGATGCGGTCTTCTATGCAGGCTATCCGACAGTCGAGCGCCACAACCACTCGACCTACGTCGCCAGCTACGATGACGGCATGGATGCCGCGCTCTCGTATCCGTATCTCGACTTCAAGTTCAAGAACAACACCAACAACTACATCCTGCTGCTGGTCGACTACGACGACACCAGCGTCACATGTTCGCTTTGGGGCATCGATCCCGAATACGTCGTCAAGACCGAGCAGATCAGATGGGACAAGGGCGAGGAGTACAAGACCGAGGTCGTAGCCAACGAGTACTTCTCGAGCGGCAAGGTCGAGGTGAACACCTACGGCGTCAACGGCCACATCATCGGAATCATGCGCTATGTCTACGATGCGAAGGGCAACCTTGTGGACAAGGACTACTTCGAGTCGAACTACGAGCCGAAGACCCAGATCATCGAATGCGCTCCAGACGTCTTGGAGCAGACGAAGAAGAAGTACGAAGACGAGGACAAGAAGAGCTGATCGGAGAGCATGGCAGCTTCAACCCGCAATCGCTTCGATATCGGAAAGGACGCGCAGGTGCTGGCTCAGCGCCCGTGGCGCGCCCGCATCGCAGCCGCTCTGGCAGCCCTCGTCATCGCGCTGACGCTCTCGCTGGTTCTTGCGCCCCAGCATGCCAGCGCCTCCATCGCCAAGACCGACACGATCGGCACGACCCCGATTTCGGAGATGGACTTCGACAAGAGCTCCGCGCCCAACGTCACCTGCTACGCTGGAATCCTCACCACCCAGTCGGGGAAGGTCCTCTGGTCGCGCCTGCCCGACGAGAAGCTCGCTATGGCCTCGCTGACCAAGATCATGACCGCGATGGTGGTCTTGGACAAAGGCAATCTCAACGACTCGATCACCGTCTCGAAGAATGCGGCCAAGACTGACGGATCGACCGCCGAGCTGCGAAGCGGCGATGTGCTCACCACAGAGCAGCTCCTCTATTGCATGATGCTGCCTTCGGGCAACGATGCAGCGGTAGCGCTCGCAGAGCACTACGGCGGCCGCACGGACGGCTTCGTCAAGATGATGAACGAGAAGGCCAAGGAGCTGGGCATGGATTCGACCTCCTTCAGCAGCCCCACAGGTCTCACTGACAAGGGCAACTACACCACATGCAACGACTACACCAAGCTCGTCATGTATGCGATGAAAAACGACACCTTCCGCAAGGTGGTGGCCGCGAAATCGTTCACCTACAAGTCGACCTCGCGCGGATACGACATCAAGCTCAAGAACACCAACGAGCTGCTCACGCGCTATGAGGGCATGATCGGCGTCAAGACGGGCTTCACCGACAAGGCTGGCTATTGCTTCGTCGGGGCTGCAGAGGACTCGGGCATCGAGCTCTACACCGTGCTGCTCTACTGCAAGTCGGAGGAACAGCGCTTCAATGACTGCATCACCCTGCTCAACTGGGGATTCAAGCACTACCACAACATCACGCTGCTCGATGCCGAGACGGTAGTCGGCGAGGCCGTGGATACCGACTATCTGGACGTCACCGTGCCGATAGTGCCCGCGGAGTCGGTCTCGATCGTCGGCTTCGACTTCGATCCCGACCTCACCCTCACCATCACGGTCGACAATCTCCACGGTGCAATCGAAGCGGGCGACAAGGCGGGCTCGATAGTCTGGAGCCGCGGTGGCGAGGATCTAGCCACCGTCGACCTGGTCACCGCCAACTCGCAGCCCGCGCCCTCGATGTTCGAGATGGTCCAGATCGGCTGGACGCGCTTCACGAGCCTCTTCACGTGGGACTTCATCAGCGTCGACCAAGTCATCAACCTCGAGACCACGCAGCCCATGCTCCCGAAGGGCTAGACGAGGAGGAGGGAGAGGCCCTTGGCCGCATCGAGCGACAATCCGATGCGCCGCGAGCACGACAGGCTCGGCGCCAGGTACATCGTGTATGGGGGAGCCGAGGTCGTCGCGGACTATGGCATCGACTACCACATCGACCTCCCGCTCGCCAATCCGCTGCTCGTTGACCTCTCATTCCAGGGCATGCTGCGCGTCTCCGGTCCCGATAGCGGCTTCTTCCTGCATACGGTGCTCACCTGCGACGTCGGTTCGCTGACGCATGGGCACAGCAGCCATGCGCTGATGCTCGATGGGGAGGGCAACGTCATCGATGAGCTGCTCGTCATCTGCAGCGGCGACGACGAGTACATGCTGATCGTCGACGCGCCGGTGATCGACGAGACCTTCGACTGGCTCAAGACGATTGCAGCGGCGGTGTCGGCGCGAGACGGGCTCTTCTCCGAGGTGCAGATCGGCAACGAGAGCGGCGCGCTCGCCATGCTCGCGATCATGGGCCCGGACAGGCTTTCGATGCTCAACGAGCTTCGCACGGAACCTAACGCCCCCGACCTCTCTATACAGCTCGGTTCCGGCACATGCTTCACCCGCTCGATCGGCGGCATTCCAATGATGCTGATCGCCGATGAGCCCGCGGAGACGATCCTCGTCCTCTGCTCGCGCGAGGGCGCTGCGGCGCTATGGCAGGCGCTTCTGAGCTTCCCGGAGCTCCAAGCGATCGGCCTGCGTCCCTACGAGCAGGTGATGCGCGACATGGGCCTTTGGCTGGACGGCCTCGAAGAGGGAAGGCTCCTCTCCGTGAGCGAATCGGGCCTGGCTCACCTACTGCGCGAGACGCATGATTTCGTGGGCGCATCGGCGCTTTTCGCATAGCGCCGAAGCCCAGCTTCATCGGCAGCTTTCCTCCCTTTGATATACAATGGAATCGCGGAGATAAGCTCCAGTCGAATCTAGGAGGATTCCATGGCAGATCAAAGCAGATGCCCCGTTTGCAACGCGCTCGTCGACGCCAGCGACACCGTGTGCGCGAGGTGCGGATTCAAGCTCGTCGGCAGGACCGAGTCCTTCGCCAACGTCACCGCGCAGTTCGAGGCGATTCCCGAGGCCGCGCAGGAAAAACCCGTATCCAAGCCGGTCGATGGAGTGCCCACGCTCACCATCATCAAGGGCCCGCTGCAGGGAGAGAAGTTCCATCTGACCGACTTCCCGCTGGTTATCGGCAGGGATCCGGAGTGCGACCTCTTCCTCAACAACATGACCGTCACGCGCAAGCATGCGCTGCTCGAGGCGATCGATGGCGAGGTTGTGATCACGGACCTCAACTCCCTCAACGGAACGTGGATCGACGGGCAGATCAAGGACAGGAGCGTCTTGAAGAACGGGACGATCGTCCAGATCGGAACGTTCGCGATGATCTTCAACATCTAGTTCAATCAGCGTGCGAGCTCAGCGTTCGAAGGGCGCCGGGCGCGCGAGGAGCCTTTGCGCTCAAAAGGCAACCCAACAGGCAAGAAGGGAAGAAAAGTGGCAGTTGAAAGCAAGCTGTTGTCAGGCAACGAGGCAGTGGCGCAGGGCGCTTGGGAAGCCGGGTGCCTCATAGGCGCGGGCTATCCTGGAACCCCATCCACAGAGGCCCTCGAGGCCTTCGCCAAGTACGATGACGTCTACGCCGAGTGGGCTCCGAACGAGAAGGTCGCCTTCGAGGTCGCCTCCGGAGCCAGCATGGGCGGAGTGCGCGCGATGGTCACGATGAAGCACGTTGGCGTCAACGTTGCGGCCGATCCGCTCTACTCGATGTCCTACATCGGCGTCAACGGCGGTCTCGTTCTCTTCGCCGCCGACGATCCGGGCATCTTCTCCTCGCAAAACGAGCAGGACTCTCGCTTTCACGCCCTCGGTGCCCGCGTTCCGCTGCTCGAGCCCGCCGACCCCGCCGAGGCCAAGTTCTACGTCAAGCAGGCCTTTGCGATTTCGGAGCGCTTCGACACCCCGGTGATCGTCCGCTCGACCGTGCGCCTGTCGCACACCAAAGCAGTCGTCGAGTGCGAGGACAGGGCGGACCAGCCGCGCAAGGAGTACGAGAAGAACCCGGTCAAGTGGGTCATGATGCCCGCCAATGCCAAGGTGCGCCGCAAGTTCGTCGATGCGCGCGTCGCAGAGCTCGCCGAGTTCAACAACGCCTCCGTTTTCGTTCGCGCCGATTATCGCGACACAAACATCGGCGTGATCTGCGCTGGCGTCACCTACAATCACGTTCGCGAGGCCCTTCCTGAGGCCAGCGTGCTCAAGCTCGGCATGACCTATCCCATTCCCGACCAGGCGATTCTCGACTTCGCATCTAGGGTTGACAAGGTCTACGTCGTCGAGGAGGCCAGCAACTACCTCTCGATGCAGGTCAAGGCGCTCGGCGTCGAACTCAGCGAGTTCGTCGAGCCGATTCCCCCAGACGACGAGCTCTCGCCTGGCATCGTGCGCAGGGCGTTCGGCATCGAAACGCCCGAGTTCGACAGGTTCGATGGCGCTCTCCCGCCGCGTCCGCCGGCGCTTTGCGCGGGCTGCCCCCACAGGCTCGTCTACAGCGAGCTTCGCAGGATGAACGCGGTCGTCAACGGCGATATCGGCTGCTACACGCTTGGAGCGCTCGCGCCGCTCTCGTCGGTTGACTCGGTCGTCGACATGGGCGCATCGCTATCCATGGCGCATGGCATGGAGCTCGCCAGGCAGTTCAGCGACAAGTCGATCGCAATCGACGGCAGACCGATCGTCGGCGTCATCGGAGACTCGACCTTCGCGCACTCCGGGATCACCTCGCTGCTTGGCACGGTCTACAACCAGGGCAGCGGCACGCTCTGCATCCTCGACAACCGCACCACCGCGATGACCGGAATGCAGGGCAATCCGGTCAACGGGATCACGCTGCAGAACAGGCCAAGCCGAGAGCTCGACCTCGTCAAGCTCTGCGAGGCGCTCGGAGTCGAAGATGTCCAGCGCGTCGACTCGCAGAACCTCGCCGACGTACGCGCGGCGCTCAAGAGGGCAGTCGCCTCCGATGGGCTCTCGGTCATCGTCTTCTGCTCGCCGTGCAGGTTGCTGGTGCGTACGCGCAAGGAGCCGCCGACGATCTCCGACTGCAAGAGGTGCGGTGCGTGCCTCAAGATCGGCTGTCCCGCTCTCGGCACCGATGACGAAGGCCACGCTAAGATCGACGAGACGCAGTGCATCGGGTGCGGGCAATGCGCCCAGGTATGCCCGTTCGGCTGTATCTCGAGCGAGGGGAGGGAGTAGACGATGGCGGATAAGATCAACGGCGCAACCACGGTTCTCCTCTGCGGAGTGGGTGGACAGGGCACGATCCTCGCCGCCGACATTCTTGCCAAGGTCGCGGCGCGCGCTGGCCTTCAGATCAGGCTCTCCGAGATCCACGGCATGTCGCAGCGCGGCGGCAGCGTAATCACCATCGTCCGATTCGGACAGACGGTGCTCTCCCCGGTGACCGACTTCGGATGCGCCGATCGCATCGTCGCCTTCGAGGCCACCGAGGCGCTGAGGTACCTGCCGTATCTCGCCAAGGACGGCAAGCTGCTCGTCAACAGCGAGGAGATCGTCCCGCTGCCAGTGCTCATCGGTGCGGTCGAGATGCCCGAGAACACGCTCGAATTCCTCGAGCAGCGCGGCGCCAAGCTCATCGACTCGACCAAGATCGCCGAGGAGGTCGGCAATCCGAAGGCGACCAACATCGTCCTCATGGGGGCGCTTTCCACCGAGCTCGACTTTCCCGTCGAGATCTGGGAGGAGGTCATCTCGAAGAGGGTGCCTCCCAAGACCATCGAGAGCAATCTCGCGGCCTTCGCGGCGGGCGCCAAGGCGGTTTCGCAGGAATAGCCAAAGCGCAACATAGAGTCGACATCCACGGTGGATGCAAGAGCGCATGGGCGTCAGGGGCATCCGCCGCGACTCTTTTGCCGCAAATATGGTGAAAAACACAGCTTATGCGCGTATAATGGGAATGTTTGAAACCGAAGTAACCACATCTTAAACGCACACTACGGAGGTTTTGTTGGCTAACGCGAAGTCCAAGGCTAAGCCTAGTTCCAATTCCAAGTCCAAAGGCACAAGCAAGGGCTCTTCCAAGAGTTCCACTCGAAGCACGTCCAAAGGCAGCTCGAAGTCCGCATCGGCTGCGAAGAAGCCGAGCAGCTCCAAGAGCACGCAGGGCAAGCGCTCCCTGGGAGCAGAGCCCGCGCCCGCGCCCAAGCGCTCGATGCTCAGCCTGCGCATACGCAACGACCTGATCGGGATCATCATCATCGTCGTCGCGCTGGTGATCCTGCTGGCAGTCGCGCGCCCTGGCGACGCGATCTTTACCAATCTGGTCTCCAACGGTCTGCGCACGGTCTTCGGATTCGGAGCCTACCTGCTCCCGATCTTCATCATCGTCTTCGGTTGCTGCTTCTTCCTGTTGGGCCGCAAGGAGCTCGTCCTCTCGCGCATCGCGATCGGCCTGCTGCTGATATTCATCGCGCTCGACGCGCTCATCGGCGTCAACGCCAAACTCGGCAGCTTCGGATACGACCATCTATTCACAAAGGACATCCACATCGCCTACGGCGGCTACATGGGCAACGGGATCGCATACCTGCTCAACGTCTACCTCGGCAAGGTAATCGCGTGGATCCTGATGCTCGCCCTCATCATCTGCGGCATCGTCCTCATCGGATTCTCGATCTCCAAGATGATCGAGAAGATCATGGACAGGCGCAATCCCGTGGAGCCCGAGCTCGTTGCGAACAGGGCCGCATCGCCTTACGCAAGGAGCGCCTCGGCTAGCCTGCGCAACAGCACCGGCAAGACGCGCGTCCTTAACTCGGCGCCCGAGACGGTTGCGCTCAATGCCGCCGCTCCCACGCGCATGCTCGACAACAACGGCGAGCCAGCGGGGCTCCTGCCCGATGCATCGCCGCGCACCCGCAAGCTCGCCAATAGGGAGGGCAGGTCCGAGATCAAGGTCGATCAGAAGATGGACAGCATCCTCCCGACCGTCTCGCTCAACGATCCCATAGCCAGCGGCAAGGCCGACAAAGCGGAGGAGAAGCCCAAGGAGGCTGCTAAGAAGAGCTCCAAGAAGAAGCCTGTCGACCGCGACAAGGGCGGATTCACCCTTCCCGACTTCAAGATGCTCTCCAAGTCGACCTTCACGCTCTCGTCGAAGACCTCCGACCAGGAGCTCGCCTCTCTCGGAGCGAGGCTGCAATCCACGCTGCGAGAGTTCAACGTAGGCGCGAGCGTCGTGGGCTGGGTCCACGGCCCGACGGTCACCCTCTTCAAGATCGCGCTCGACAGCGGCGTTCGCGTGAAGGCCATCCATGCGCTCTCCAAGGACATAGCGCTCTCGCTGGCCGCCGAGTCGGTCAGGATCTTCTCGCCGATCAAGGGCACCAGCTTCGTCGGAATCGAGATTCCCAATCCAACGCGTGACAACGTCCTTCTCGGCGACGTGCTTCCCGAGACTGGAGGCGCCGTGCTTACGATGGCGATCGGAAAGGACGTCGAGGGAGATGCGATCACCGCCGATCTCTCGAAGATGCCGCACCTGCTCGTCGGCGGAACCACCGGCTCCGGCAAGTCGGTCGCGCTCAACTCGATGATCATGTCGATCCTCATGCGCGCGACCCCCAATGAGGTCAGGTTCATCATGGTCGACCCTAAGCGCGTCGAGCTTTCCCTCTACAACGACATCCCGCACCTATACGTGCCGGTCGTCACCGACCCCAACAAGGCTGCGAGTGCCCTGGCATGGGCGGTCAACGAGATGGAACGCAGGCTCGAGCTGCTCGAAGAGGTCGGAGTCCGCGACATCTTCCAGTACAACGAGACGCGCGAGAAGGAGGCCGCGCTGGCGGCTGGGCGCGAGAAGCTCGATGAGCTCGGCGTCGACGAGGGCGTCGATGCGGACGAGATTCCCGAGCCGCTCGAGGAGATGCCCTTCATCGTCATCGTGATCGATGAGCTCGCCGACCTCATGATGACCAACGGCAAGGACGTCGAGACCTCGATCTGCCGCATCGCGCAGAAGGCGCGCGCCGTCGGAATCCACCTGATCGTCGCGACGCAGCGTCCGTCGGCCAACATCGTCACCGGCGTCATCAAGTCGAACATCACGAGCAGGATCGCCTTCAACGTGGCGTCCGGCATCGACTCGCGCGTCATCCTCGACACCACTGGCGCAGAGAACCTAGTCGGCCATGGCGACATGCTCTTCATCAGGCCCGGCTCCTCCGAGCCTATGCGCATCCAGGGCTGCTACGTGAGCGAGGAAGAGATCAATTCGGTCGTCGCATACCTCAAGTCGCAGTCGAAGCCCGGCTACCACGACGAGATCTTCAACACCAAGGCTGGCGTGGGCCTTCTCGACGGCAGCGGATCGGCAAAGGGCGGTTCGGCCGACGATGACCTCGTTTGGGATGCGGCGGAGATCGTCGTCAACTCGGGCATCGGCTCGACTTCGACGATCCAGCGCAGGCTCTCCGTCGGATACGCGCGTGCAGGCCGCATCATGGACCAGCTCGAAGAGAAGGGAATCGTCGGGCCGGCCAATGGAAGCAAGCCGCGCGAGGTTCTCGTCGATGCGGAGGAACTCGAGGGAATCAAGGCTATGTGGGCCAACGACTATCTGTAGCGAGGGCTTTCCCGCAGCACAAGGCCTACGCATGATTTGTGCGCAGAGTGTGCAGGAATGTGAATAATGGGGAATTTGGTATAGAATCTAAGCAATACTCAGCTGGTTGACATTGACAGTTCGGTCCGATGCGCATCGCATCGCACTTCGCGATAGGGCGGCCTTATGAGTGGATATGGTTTCGGAGAATCGCTTTCGCGTGCTAGGGAAGAGATAGGCCTTTCCGTAGCGCAGGTCTCGACTGCGCTCAGAATCAGGCCGGATGTCATCCGTGCGCTCGAGTCGGAAGACTTCGCGAACATGCCCGCAAAGGGATTCGCCCGCAACCAGATCAGCGCGTATGCCAGGTTCCTCGGGCTCGACTCGATCGAGATCACCAGCAGCTTCCTGACCGGCTTCAACCGCTTCGAGAGCTCCAACGGCAGCTACTCCCCGTATCGCTCTCCATCCCGCGTCGAGGCGCGCGTCAGCTCGCGCGACGGCAATCCTGTCTACAGGTATCGCGGCATTTCGGAAGGCGAGCCGGACCCTGGCGTCAGGCGGGTCATCCGAGGAGAGTACAGCTCTCCGTATAGCGACGCGGCAACCGAGCCCTCCGATGCCGATGCCGCAACGCGCAGGGCGACCCGTGCGCGCCGCAACGCCGAAAACGTCGTCGAGCAGCTCGACGAAGCCGAGGATATCGCGCTCGAAGAGGAGGCTCCTCGCCAAAGGCGCACCTCCGAGTCCCGCAATCGCGGCCGAGGCTCTTCGCGTCAGCCCAAGCAGCCTCGCAACTCCCGCGGATCGCGCAACGCGCGCGTCGGATCGGGCAGGTCGGGCCGTGGCGGGCGCATTGACAGCAAGTCCCGCAGCAGATCGGGCATCTCGAGCAACGAGCGCATCTTCCGTGGCGGCCGCTCCATCAAGAAGATTCTGATCATCGTCCTGATCCTCGCGATCATCGCCGGCCTTGCGATATTCTTGGTCCCGAAGGTCTTCGGCGGCTCGTCCTCCAGTAGCTCCGATGTCATCCAGGTCACTGGCTCCGATAGCGCTGGAACCGACGCGATGGCCGACACCTCTGACGACGCGCTGACCGACATGCCCGACAAGGTCGAGGTCAAGGCGACGGAGTTCGGCCTCAAGGTGACCGTCGCCGACGGATCGTCCTCGTGGGTGCAGGTCGATGTGGATGGGAAGACCCCGATAGCCGAGGTGGTGACCGGCCCGCAGGAGCTGAGCTATACGGTCACCGACACTGCCTCGCTTCAGATTGGAAAGACTTCCGCAGTCAAGGTCACTGTCGACGGCCAAGATGTAGAATTGTTCTCTAAAAACGGAATCGGCGTCGTGACCTTGAAACTGAAGGACGGGAAGGTCATCAGGAGCGAGAGCTGACGCCAAGCGGCGGAAGAAACCTGATTTGCTGGAAGATATCATCGTCAGAGGTGCGCGCGAGCACAACCTCAAGAACATCAACGTTAACATCCCAAGGGACAAGCTCGTAGTCATCACCGGGCTCTCCGGCTCGGGCAAGTCCTCGCTTGCCTTCGACACCATCTATGCGGAGGGTCAGCGAAGGTACGTCGAGTCGCTCTCATCCTATGCGCGCCAGTTCCTCGGCCAGATGGAGAAGCCCGACCTCGACTCGATCTCGGGCCTTTCGCCAGCAGTCTCGATCGACCAGAAGACCACCTCGAAGAACCCGCGCTCTACCGTTGGAACGGTCACCGAGATCTACGACTACCTGCGCCTTCTCTTCGCGCGCGTCGGCATCCCGCACTGCCCCGAATGCGGCAGGGTCATCGCCAAGCAGACCGTCGACCAGGTTGCCGATCTCGTGCTCGAGGAGGAGCCGGGCGCTCGTGCGATCATCCTCGCTCCCGTCATCAAGGGACGCAAGGGCGAGTACTCCAAGCTCTTCGACGAACTGCGCAAGCAGGGCTTCTCGCGTGTGCGCGTCGATGGCGAGATCCGAAGCCTCTCCGAGGCGATCGAGCTCAACAAGAACTTCAAGCACGACATCGATGTCGTGGTCGACAGGCTTGTTCTCAAGGAGGGCGTCACGACGCGTCTCGTCGAATCGATTCAGACCGCGACGACGCTCGCCGACGGCGTGGTCATCGTGCAGTTCCCCGGTTCCGGCGACGAGCCCGATCGCGAGGAGTCATTCTCGCTGGCGCTGGCATGCCCCGAGCATGGCTTCTCGATCGACGAGCTCAACCCGCGCGACTTCTCCTTCAACGCCCCCTACGGCGCCTGTCCAGACTGCATGGGCCTCGGAGTGCGCAGCGAGGTCGATCCCAAGCTGCTCATTCCCAATCCTGCACTCTCGTTAGCGGAGGGTGCGTGCAAGGTCATCTCCATGCGCTCGAATTACTATCCGCAGGTGCTCGAGGCGGTAGCCAACCATCTCAACGTCGACATCGACGCTCCGTTCGAGAGCTACCCCGAGGATGTCAAGAAGGCATTCTTCTACGGCCTCGGCGACGAGCGCGTGCGCGTCGACTACGTCACGCTCGACGGGCGCAGAACCTACTGGTATCGCGAGTGGGACGGCCTGGTCAACGTCGTCCACGAGAAGATCCAGACCGCCAATGGCGAGAAGACCAAGGAGAAGCTCGAGGGCTTCTTCTCGTCGACGCCCTGCAACACCTGCCACGGCTCGAGGCTCAAGCCCTCGGTTCTCGCCGTGACCATCAACGACAAGAACATCTACGAAGTGGTGCAGATGCCTGCCAGCAAGTCGCTCGAGTTCTTCGAAGAGCTCAAGCTCACCGGCAGCGACGCGCTCATCGGCGACCGCATCGTCAAGGAGATCCGGGAGCGCCTGCGCTTCCTCGTCTACGTCGGCCTCGACTACCTCACGCTCGACCGCGCCACCGCCACGCTCTCCGGTGGCGAGGCGCAGCGCATCAGGTTGGCCACTCAGATCGGTGCTGGGCTCATGGGCGTGCTCTACGTCCTCGACGAGCCTTCGATCGGACTGCACCAGCGTGACAACGCGCGCCTTGTGGAGACGCTCAAGCATCTGCGCGACCTCGGCAACACCGTCATAGTCGTCGAGCACGACGAGGAGACGATCCGCAGCGCCGACTACGTCATCGACATGGGCATCGGAGCGGGTGAGCACGGCGGCGAGGTCGTAGCTGCAGGAACACCTGAGGAGATCGAACACGCCGAGAACTCGCTGACCGCCGACTACCTCTCCGGGCGCAAGCGCATCGAGGTGCCGAGCGAGAGGCGCTATCCCGAGCGCGGCCAGCTCGAGATCAAGGGCGTCACGACGAACAACCTCAAGGGCGTAGACGCCAGCTTCGAGCTCGGAACCTTCACCGTCGTCACCGGTGTCTCTGGCTCTGGCAAGTCGTCCCTGATCACCGACACGCTCGTTCCCGCGCTCACCAACAGGATCCATCGCTCGCGCAAGAAGGAGGGGGACTACGCCTCACTCGCCGGCATCGGGCTCATCGACAAGGTCATCGACATCGACCAGTCCCCGATCGGGCGCACGCCGCGCTCGAACCCGGCGACCTACATCGGCGTCTGGGACGACATCAGGGCGCTCTTCGCGTCGACTCCGGAGTCTAAGGCGCGCGGCTACAACCAGGGCCGCTTCTCCTTCAACACCACTGGAGGTCGCTGCGAGGCCTGCAAGGGAGATGGCCAGATCAAGATCGAGATGCATTTCCTGCCCGATGTCTACATCCCATGCGAGCAGTGCCATGGAGCGCGCTACAACCGCGAGACGCTGCAGGTCAAGTACAAGTCGAAGAGCATCGCCGACATCCTCGCATGACCGTTGCGGAGGCGCTGCGCTTCTTCGAGAACATCCCGCAGATCAAACGCAAGCTGCAAACGCTCTTCGACGTGGGCCTCGGCTACATCCGCATGGGCCAGCCTGCGACCACGCTCTCGGGAGGAGAGGCGCAGAGGGTCAAGCTCGCCTCCGAGCTGCAGCGCAAGTCGACGGGCAAGACGCTCTACATCCTCGACGAGCCGACGACCGGCCTTCACTTCGACGACGTGCGGCAGCTGCTCGAAGTCCTCCAGCGACTCGTCGACCGCGGCAACACCGTGGTCGTCATCGAGCACAACCTCGATGTCATCAAGTGCGCCGACAGGGTTCTCGACATGGGCCCGGAGGGCGGCGACGGAGGCGGCACGGTCATCGCATACGGCACGCCCGAGGAGGTCGCGCAATGCGAGAGGAGCTACACGGGCGAGTTCTTGAGGAAGGTCCTGGAGTAGTGGAGTTCGACATCGACAGCCGTGGACAGGTCAAGGCGCTGCTCTCCCTCGACGAGCAGGTCTCCAAGGTTCCGCAGCTCCCCGGTGTCTACCTGTGGAAGGACTCCAATGACAAGGTCATCTACGTCGGCAAGGCAAAGCAGCTG
>JAFWGD010000074.1 GCA_017515355.1 Coriobacteriales bacterium | reverse complement strand
TTTATCTAGGCTTGCCGTCACCGACAAGCTCAAGCAGGCAACCCGGATGCGAGTCGGGCCAACCCATAGCATCCCTATTCGCCCTTGCTTCGGATGGGGTTTGCCAAGCCGCGCCGTTACCGACGCGCTGGTGCGCTCTTACCGCACCGTTTCAGCTTTTCTCCTGTTCGGGGCAGGAGAGTTTTCTTTTCTGTGGCACTTTCCATCGGGTCACCCCGTCCAGCCGTTAGCTGGCATCCTGCCCTGTGAAGCCCGGACTTTCCTCACTGAGAAGCTCAGCGCGATCGCCCAGCCCGCTCCGAATTAGGAATTGTAGCAGCGCCGTCGCGGATTGGCAAAGCGCTTGTGGCTGACGGCGCTAACCTTGCGAGTGCGCTTGATCGTAGGCCTTTTGGAAAACGTCGGCGAAGGTGGTGTTGGGCCTGATCCGCAACGGCTCGGCGTAGCCGTTGACGATGAGCATCCCGTTGATCGTGTCGGTGAGCACCGAGGCGGAGAGGTCGCTGACCTCCGTGGGATCGACGAGCCAGACGTAGGCTAGCAGGCGCCCGTACTTGTCGTACTGCCCCTTCTCCTCGGTTACCAGCCAGACCCAGCGCCCTTTGATGACCGACTCGGTGTACCTCTTGGCATCCAGGCCATCGTAGAACTCGTCGCCGCCCATCTCGGGGGTGTCCACGCCGATGAACCGCACCTTGGTCTCCGTGCCATCGCCGAGGATCGCCTCGCAGGAGTCGCCATCGGCTACGACGGTGATCTGCGCCATGCGGATGACCATCCCGTCGAGCGTCTTGACCTCCGCGCGCTTTGCGTCGATGGCGTAGCGCACCGCGAAGAACGCGCCCACGCACAGAACAGCCGCGATGCAGATGGCCACGAACGCGCGCTTGCGACGGCGGCGCTTGGCGATGACCTGCTCGTCCGCGAGGTCCGGCATGTATCTCTCGAGGAGGCTCTCGGGGTCGCCCTTCTTCAACGATTCCTTCTTCCGCTTCTTCGCGCCGAGCATGATCCGCAAGCTGGCAAAGCGCGGCATTCCGCGCATTATCGTCGGCATCTTGCCGCTCCAACTCGAATAATACCTGTTAAAAGCGCATAAGATGCGCAGTTGCGCGCAAATTTGCTATGCTATCCCTGTCATGCACTGAGAAAGAAGGTTCGATGGCACCTCGAGGCGGTTATTCGAATTCTGGCCGCGGCCAGTATGTGAAGCGCAAGCCAACTTCGGGCAGCTCGCGCGGTTACTCCAGAAGCTCATACGGTGGCGGCGGGGGCGGACGCGGCTCGCGCAGCTCCTACCAGCGCAGCAGCTACTCCAGCAAGCCGCCGTCGAGAGGACGCGGCTCCTCCGGGCGCAGGGGCGGCGGGAGCATCATTCCGAAGATCATCTTGATCCTCATCATCCTCGGCCTGCTCGTAGCGGGGTTCTTCTTCGTGCGTGGCAAGATCCAGAACATCCGCGCCGTCAACCAGGCTCTCGACAAGGCCGACGAGATGGCGGTGCAGTACGACTACCGCGGCGCGATAGAGATGCTGCAGCAGATTCCGGAGTACGAGACCAAGAGCAAGGTAACCGACAAGATCGCCGAGCTCGAGCAGCTCGATGCGGCATGCTACACCGTCGACAACTCGACGGTTACCCACGTGTTCTACCACTCGCTGGTCATGTATCCCGACTGGACCTTCCACATCGACGACCAGACCGAGGTCGACAACTACAACACCACGATGACCACCGGCGACGAGTTCATCAAGATCACACAGCAGATGTACGACCGCGGCTACGTCCTGATCAGCATCCACGACATGTACGAGATCACCACCGACGAGAACGGCAAGGAGGTCTGCAAGTCCAAGGAGATCAGGCTGCCGCAGGGCAAGAAGC
>JAFWGD010000073.1 GCA_017515355.1 Coriobacteriales bacterium | reverse complement strand
GCCACGCCATACATCTTTGCGAAGAACAGCAGGTTCTCCTCGGCTGTCAGGTCGGGATACACCATGGGGGCGTGCGAGATGAGTCCCAGTTCCGCGCGCGCTCGGTCGGGTTCCTCCTTCGTGTCTATGCCCGCTATGAGCACCTTTCCGCTCGTCGGCCTCGCAAGCGTCGCCAGCACTCGGAGGAGCGTGGTCTTGCCCGCGCCATTCGGTCCGAAGATGGAGAGGAACGCGCCATCTAGCACATCGAAGGAGATGTTGTCGAGCGCACGCCTCGTGCCGAATGCCTTCGACACTCCGCGCATGGAGATGGCTGGGGACATCGTGGCGTTGGGGGCGTCTGCCGAGCCCATTATGCGGGCGATCTTCTCGCTCATGATGCTCTGCGCCTTCCGAAGCAAGCTCCAGCCGTGCCGATCATCAGCATCGCGAAGCCAATCCACACGAGGTTGATAAGGGGGTTCACGCGCACATCGAGCGAGAACCAACCCGCTTGGTTCACTCCCTGGTAGACCACGAACAGGTCCTCGCTTGGGAAGCCTAGCACTGCCGCGTTGATCTTGCGCTGCTGGGTAGCGACGTTGAGCTGCACGGACGGGCTTGCCTGCCCGACCTTCTCGCCGTTGCGATACACGTCGAAGGTGACCTCGTACGTGATGGTGTTCGAGCGCTCGGTGTCATCGACTATGCGGTCGCTGGCGTAGTCGAGAGTGTATTCCCGCACAGTCATGGGCATGCTCTCGCCGGTCTCGGTGTCTACGGGCAGATAGCCTGCCTTCTCGTAGACGTACATCGACGAGCCGATGATGCCGACGAGCAGCACGGCGATAGCGATATGCGCGAATCCGCCTCCGATGGCAGCCGCTCGCTTCTTGGGCAGGCGGATGTTGCGCACCAGCAGGAATAGCGCGTTGAAGAAGAGCAGGCTCGCGACAATCAGCCCTACGATGGCCAGTGTGTGGTAGTAAGCTGCCGGTCCAGCTTCTAGGAGCGTCAGCGCATTCGAGCTTCCATCGGCAATCGCCGAATCGTATGCGGGCTTGAGGTTCGTCGCCCACCAGGCGATGAGTCCAGCGGCGAGCACCAGCGCGCAGATGGCAGGCACTTTAGCTTGGCGCAGGAAGGTGGCGCGATCGGTCTTTCCCCATGAGAGCAGCGGGCAAATCGTCAGAATCATCAGATAGACGATGCCGAGCGGGCGCGCGATCGCCTCGTAGGCCGTCGAGCCGAGTGCCTCGCCTCCGAATGGCATCCAGCTAGGCAGCGCGGAGCTCACGGTCATGTATGTGAGCAGCAATACGAGCACGATCATGATGACGTTGTTGAAGTAGTATGCTGCATCCTTGCTCGCCATGCTCTCGATGTCCTCGGAATTCTTCTCTGCAGGACCGAAGGAGGATCTGCGCAGCAGAAGTCCGATGATCGGACAGACGAGGCTAACGAGGATGAGCCCCCCGAACAGCGCGAGCGAGACCGGATCGCCCGCGAAGGCATGCACCGACTGCACGATGCCCGAGCGCGTGATGAAGGTCGCCACGATGACGAACG
>JAFWGD010000072.1 GCA_017515355.1 Coriobacteriales bacterium | reverse complement strand
CCCCTGCGCATGACTGCAAGGTGCATGGCCATAGACACTGAAAGCCGCGCAAGCCTTCCTAAAGGCTAGTGAACAGCACTAGGAAGGCCACCACGATTCCGGCAATCGACTCACCGCCGAGAAGTCCAGATGCAATGATGATCCCGGAGTTCGACTCCCCTTCGACGACCTCGGCCGAACGCCTCTTGCGAATCGCATCGTATATGACCTTGACGATAGCGCCGAGGAATGCGGTGAAGGACATGTAAAAGGGCAGGTAGAAGCCCAAGCCCAGCGTCATGACCGGAGCGTTGATCAAGTAGAGCATGAACCCGATCGCCGCACCAGCCGCGAAGATCTTCATGTCGTAGCTTCCAGAGATCATCGCGGAAACAGCGTTCGCCTGAGCCGCGACGAAGCTTCCGTCGGCTCCGAAGGCGCCTGTGCCGTAAGCGTTGACGAGCAGCGCCATCGTAAGCGCAGAGACGATCGCTCCGATGATCGCGCCTATCGTCTGGCCTAGCCACTGCGATTTGGGATCGGTGCCAAGAACCTTGCCCGCGTGGAAATCGTTCATGACATCGCCTGCAAGTCCACAAGCAACTGCGATGATCGCGGCGATGAAGAAGAGCTGGACCTTGGGAAGATCGCAGACAAGCGCTATGAGGATGACTGCAATCAATCCGAAGATCTCCATCGGATCGATGCCGGTGCGCCCGACGCTCATGATCGACATCGAAACCGTCGCCCAGACGATGATGACGACGATGCCGGATGCAATCGGACCGAGCCCGAGGAAGAAGCAGATGAACACCGCTGCGAGCAAAATCGTGATGACAACGAGCGCCTTGGCGCTCTTGCTGGCAAAGAGCCTCTGCAGCGTCGTGAGGGTCGTGCTCGTCTCAGAAGCCGTGCTGGAGCCGCTGGGAGCCTCGCTCCCCTCCTCATTTCCCTTGGCCTTGCGCTTGATGCCGTTGTAGACCATCTTCACGATGACGGCGAAGCCGCAGCCCATCATGATTCCCATTCCGAGCGTCTGGGTTATCGAAATGCCGACCTCGGTCGACCAGACTCCGATTCCTCCCCCGATGACGACGATGCCGAACCAACCGAGGATGGCACCGACAAACCACGAGATAAGCGCGCCCATGCCAACCAGGAAGCCAACCGATAGGAGCATCGGCGAGTTGTAGATGCCGAAGGCCACGCCGGGAATCGAAACCCCGCCGAATAGCATCGCAGGGATCTTTGCGAACCAATCGCGGATGAAAGCGTAGACGAAGGCGAACCCCATGGAGCCGAAGAGCTTGGCCCCGACCTTTCCGCCGGTATCCCCGGCCTTCGGCGTCTCCGCAGCAGCCTGGCCGATCGGGTAGTTCATATCGCTATCGGCCACGAACCTGCGATGGTAGAAGGCTGTGCAGATAAGGCCCAAGACCACGCCAGCGATGCATACGCCGAACATCTCGAGAATGCTGACCTCGCCCGCCTGCGCAATCCATATGCCCGGGATCGTGAAGGCGAGCCCGCCGCCGACCATCGCGCCTGCGGACATGATCGTATGGGTGACGTTCGCCTCGTTGAGGCTGGTCTTTCCAAGCGCTTTGAGGAAGAACAGCGAGATGATGGCCGCGAAGATGATCGGCCATGGCAGCGCTCCGATCTTGAGCGCGGTGTAAATTGAAGTTGCTGTGATGATTATGCAACCCAGGCTTCCGATGATAACGCCTCGGAGGCTGAGCTCGCGATGGACTTTCTCTTGCATTTTCCTCTTGATCTAGATAAGGCAGCCGGTAGTGTATGCCTTGAAGTTCGCTCTCTTGATGTTGCCGATTTCGTTGGCATCGCCTACGAAATACGTATCGAGTATAACATCGGCGAGCTCGGCGATATCGGCTTTCCGCTGGACGACTCCGAAAGCATCGACAACGTAATCTGCCTCGATGAACACAGTGGCTCCATCTCCGCGCAGCACCTCTAAGCCATTCTCGAAGATCTTGGTGACGCGCGATCCTCCAACCCGAACGATGCCATGGTCGTCGAGGAGCATCCTGCACATGTTTCGCGTGATCTCGGGGAGTCCGTCTGCGAACTTCTCGGCGGGAATCATATCGACGATTGTGACCTCGCAGCCCTTCATCGCCAGACCTATCGCACACTCGCAGCCCGATACGCCACCCCCGCAGATGACCGCCTTGCCCGAAACCTG
>JAFWGD010000071.1 GCA_017515355.1 Coriobacteriales bacterium | reverse complement strand
GGCGGCTTCACATCGATGGACATCACCGGTGGCGCACCGGAGATGAACCCGGACTACGAGTGGTTCCTCAATGCCGTGAGAGAAGTCGGAATCAAGCCCATGTGCAGGACCAACCTCTGCATCCTGCTCGATCCGCAGTACGCGCACTTCGCGGAACTCTACGCGAAGATCGATGCTACGCTCGTGGCCTCTCTGCCGTACTTCAGCGCGGCCAATTGCGACAAGATCAGGGGCACGGGCACGTTCGACGCATCTATCGAGGCGCTGAGGAAGCTCAACTCCCTCGGATTCGGCACGGGCGAGCATCCGCTGATCCTGGTCTACAACCCCTCCGGCGCGGTACTGCCGCCAGCTCAGGCGAGCATGGAGGGCGAGTACAAGGAGAAGCTGCGTTCCGCATTCGGCGTGGAGTTCGATTCGCTGATCGCCATCGCCAACAACCCCTCCGGCCGCTTCGCCGCGCGTCTGAACGACAAGAACAACCTCGAGAAGTACATGAACAGGCTGATCGGTGCGTTCAACGTGGCGACGTGTGCGGGCATGATGTGCCGCGACCAGGTGAGCGTCGACTACAACGGCGTGGTCTACGACTGCGATTTCAACCAGGCGCTCCGCCTTCGCACCGAGGGCGAGCCGACGATCTTCGACATGGTCGATAAGCCGCTCGAGCGCAGGCACATCGTCTTCGCGAACCACTGCTATGGATGCACTGCAGGAGCGGGGTCCAGCTGCGGAGGCGCAACTGCGTAGATGATGCGCGACCGAAACGCTATCTAGAAGGGGAGGCGCCGCGAGATATCGCAGCGCCTCCTTGCGTTCGCTGGTTGTCGCGTGGCTGCTACTGCAGCGTGACCTGGATGTGCACCGGGTTGTGATCGGAGAAGTCGAAGCCCGTGTCGATCGTCTCCAGCTTGTCGATGCGCACGTTCTTCGAGACGATGAAGCCGTCGATCATGTAGAACTGGAAGGTCGGGTCATCGAGGTCGAGCGGGCGGTCGAGCGATCGGCACGTCGGCGTATCGGTGTCCATAACGAGCTGGAAGTCCGGCTCGAAGGCCGTAGCATCGAGTTCGCCGCACATCCAGAGATCGCCGGGTTGCACCGGGTACATGCTCGTGTCGAGATTCGAGAACGTCTGGTTGTAGTCTCCACCAGCTATGACGTAGTTACCCTTCTCGTATTCCGATTTGATGAACTCGGCCAGAAGCTTGGTTTGGGCGATCTTGCCCTCGCCGCTGTCATAGGCTTCGAGGTGGAGGTTGATAAGCACCAATTCGGCATCTGAACCCTCGATCTGCACCCTCTCGACCAGAAGGCCGCGTTTGAGGTTGGCGAGCCTCACGGGCCAGCTGAAGGGGCATGGGAGCTGAATCCTGTCGGCTGTCATGATCTCGGAGTCGCCCGATTGCTCGAACTCGCTTGTCCCAAACCTGGAAAGCGTCTGCAATCCGGAGTAGACGCGCGCCAGCGGGGGCATGGGGAACGGCACGAAGAGGCATTTGTAGTTGTATGCGAATGCGGTGGTGAAGTCGCTGAACGCATCTGCGAGCAGCACGGTCTCGTCGATTCGATAGCTGCGCGTCGAGCTCTCGTCGACCTCCTGTATGAAGATCACGTCGGGATCGTAGGACTTCAGCAAGGAGATGATGCCCTCCATGTTCGCCATCACGCCATCTTCGCTGACGCTGCGCGTGTGCGTGCCGCCGTCCATGAAGAAGTCCGCCTCCTCCGAGAGTCCGGCGTAGCCGATGTTCCAAGTGACGATGTCTATCGAATCGCCAGCCGAGAGCGTTTTGGTCGGCGTGCCCGCGACCTCCACCTTCTCGAGGTCGGCGGGCTTGAACTCCGTGAATGTGAGCACGGCGAGCAACGCAACGGCGATGATGACGATTGCCAGAATGACGAACAGGATGGCTTTCAAGATCTTCCCACCAACGGTTTTGGCGGCCATATTCTCTCCTTCGCTGCTTTTCCATTCTTGTCGGCGCTTTGCGGGCAGCCTATGGAAGATGATACACACTGCTGCTGCGCGAGGCTAGACTCGCAGCGTCTTCAGCCGTCGATAATAGAGAAACCGAAAAGTTCCATATTCCCTCTTGCATTCGCGCATGGAAGTGCTAATATGCGAAGTCGCGCATCGAGCCGAAGTTGCTCGAGCGCCAATCCAATCGAGGCGCGAATCCCGCGCTCAAAGGACATCTTGTCCGAGGTCAGCCAGAGCACATCGGTTGGCCTTTTTGTATTTTTTTGGCCCTGAGGCGGGGCCAGCCTTCCGATTTGCAGCATATTCCTACGACGAAAGGGAGGCCTGAAATGGACAAGATCGACACCATAGGAAACACCACGACCGCGGCGGACGCAAACATCTCCGAGCACTATGCCATGTGGGAGCACCCGCAGGCCATCGAGCTCTACTCCGGCGATCGCAGCCAGTGGCGCTACGACATCTACGCCAAGGAGCTGCTCGATGACGTATTCGGGCACGACGAGGTGTCGCCCGCCGAGCTCGCTTGGGCGGCCTGGATCATATGCGGCATGCGCGCCGACGCGATCGTCGAGTGCAACGGGCTGCAGCAAAAGCTGGCAGGCGAGCTGCAGACGCTGCTATTCTTCGGCCCCGAGCTTCAGCGCCGTTGGCTCAAGCGCAACAGGTTCGAGCAGCCTGCGCTTCCGGCATGGATGCTGCCGGGCGACCGTTCTCGCGCCAAGGGGGACGGCCCCAGGGGTCAGGCTCTGCGCAACGCAGTCGCAGAGGATGATTTCTGCCGCGCCTGGCTGGCGCTCCACGGCGCTCAGGCAACGAGCACCCGCGTCGCCGATCGCGAGGTCAGGGACTGGCTCACCGAGTCCTACTTCTACTTCTAGCGGGTGAGGGGAGGGGCCACACTCGACAGCGGTGCGGCCTCGCCCCCAAGGTTCCCTGCTTTGTGCGAAACGAAGCGGTTTTGTGCGAAACGGCATGGTAGATTCGGATTTCGCGCGTCCTTCCCAGTTTGGAATTTATTCGGTGCATAATGCGATTGTCCGCAAGGGCGGCAAATGGCAGAAGCGCGGTCAACTCGGATCGCGGAAAGATAGATGAAAGGAATCACATCATGAAGACCAGCGCACGCAATCAGCTCAAGGGAATCATCACCAACGTCGCAGAGGGCGCAGTCAACGGCGTCGTCACCATCGATCTCGGCGGAGCCCAGGTCAAGGCTGGAATCACCATGGAGTCCATCAAGGAACTCGGTCTGGCAGAGGGCAAGGAGGCCTACGCGATCATCAAGGCCACCAACGTCATGTTCGCGATCGGCAACGAGCGCATCGCCACGATCAGCGCACGCAACCAGCTCGCCGGCACCGTCTGCAACGTCACAAAGGGCGCAGTCAACGGTCACGTGAGCGTCGAGCTCCCCAATGGCTGCAAGGTCAGCGGCTCGATCACCAATGCCGCTATCGATGAGCTCGGCCTCGAGGTCGGCGCACCTGCACTAGCTGTCATCAAGGCCACCGATGTCATCGTAGGCGTGGAGTAGCAGCTGATTGGACATACTCGCAACTGGAAGCGGCCGCTGGAAGATCC
>JAFWGD010000070.1 GCA_017515355.1 Coriobacteriales bacterium | reverse complement strand
CAGCATTCCGATGGAGCCGGTGATCTGCGACGCCTCGTCCGAGAGGATGTCGCCGAACATGTTCTCGGTCAGGATCACGTCGAACAGCCCCGGCGCGCGCACGAGCTGCATCGCCGCGTTGTCGACGAGCATATCGTCGAGCTCGACATCGGGATAATCGCGCGCGACCTCATGGACGACCTCGCGCCAGAGCTTGGAGGAGTCGAGCACGTTGGCCTTGTCCACCGAGGTGACCTTGCACCTGCGGTTGGAGGCGAGCTCGAACGCCCTGCGCGCGATCCGGTCTATCTCGTACTCGCTGTACTCCATCGTGTCGAACGCGTAGCTGCCGCGCCCTCCTCCGATGCCGGCACCCTCGACATCGCGCTCGATCGCGCGCTTGCCGAAGTATATGCCGCCGATGAGCTCGCGAACGATGATGAGGTCGATTCCCTGAACGACCTCGAACTTGAGCGTCGAGGCGGACGCGAGCGCATCGAATGTGCGTACCGGGCGCAGGTTGGCGAAGGCTCCCATCGCCTTGCGCAGCCCCAAGAGCCCCTGCTCTGGCTTGGGCGAACCCACTGGGGTCGCATCCCACTTCGGTCCGCCGACCGCAGCGAGCAAGACCGCGTCGCTGGCTGCGCAGCAATCGCGCGTATCCTGCGGGAACGGGTCGCCGTGCCTGTCGATCGCAATGCCTCCGAAATCCTTGTCTACGATATCGAAATGCACGCTGTAAAGCTCTGAAACGCGATCTAAGGCCCGTTTTGCCTCGGCCATTATCTCGGTTCCGATTCCATCGCCGCTAAGGGCGCATATCGCAAATGAGCTATTCAAGCCCCTTCACCTCCAGTTGTCCGAAGCGCCTGGCGCTAGGCATTACCGCTCGGGGCGCTGGTCGGAAAGCTTGGCCATGGTGGCCTCGACAAGCCCGCCGCTCTCGATGATCGAGGCGATGAACTCGGGAAACGCGATCGCCTGGAAGCTGTTTCCAGTGGTCTCGTTGACTATTGCCCCGGTTGCGGTGTCGATTGAGACGATATCGCCGTCGGAGATGTCATCGACCGCCTCCGCGCACTCGAGTATCGGCAAGCCGATGTTGATCGAGTTGCGGTAGAAGATGCGCGCGAAGCTCTTAGCGACGACGGCCCTCACGCCGCACGACTTGATCGCGAGCGGAGCGTGCTCGCGCGAGGACCCGCAGCCGAAGTTCTCGTCGGCGACCATGATGTCGCCAGCCTCGACGCGCGAGGCGAACGTCGGATCGATGTCCTCCATGCAGTGCGATGCGAGGAACTCGGGCTCGCTCGATGTGAGGAATCGAGCCGGTATGATCACGTCGGTATCGACATCCCTGCCGAACCTATGAACGCGTCCGCGTATCATCGAAACCTCCTATCCGAGCTCGCTGGGCAGGCCGATGCGCCCGAGGACCGCCGATGCCGCGGCGATTCTCGGAGAGGCCAGGTAGACCTTGGAGGAGGTGTCCCCCATCCTGCCGACGAAGTTCCTGTTCGTCGTCGAGATCGCAACCTCGCCAGGCGCCAGAACGCCCATATGGCCACCGAGGCATGGTCCGCATGTCGGGGTCGAGAAGGCGCATCCCGCATCGACGAAGATCTTTGCCAGCCCCTCCTCGAGGCACTTGGAGACAACGTCTTGCGTTGCCGGGATCACGATGCAGCGGATGCCCGGCGCGACCTTGCGACCCACCAGAACCTCGGCTGCCGCGCGCATGTCCTCGATGCGCCCATTGGTGCACGATCCGATGACGACCTGGTCCAGCCTCACGTCCGCATGCTGCGAGACAGGCTCGACGTTGGATGGGGAATGCGGCACTGCAACCACCGGCTCGAGCCTGGAGCAGTCGATCTCGATAATCTGCGCATACTCGGCGCCCTCGTCGGGCTCGTAGAACCTCGGGTCGTTGAGGGCACGGCCATCGAGGTACTCGCGCGTCTTGGCATCGGGGATGAAGATCGCCGCCTTGGCGCCGCACTCGATGCCCATGTTGCAAATCGTCATGCGCTGCTCCATCGAAATCGATTCGAGTGCGTCTCCGCAGAACTCGAGCGCCTTGTAGAGCGCGCCATCGACGCCAATCGTCCCGATGAGCGAAAGGATGATGTCCTTGCCGCTCACGCCGGGAGCCGGCTCTCCGCTCAGGACCACCTTGATGGTCTCGGGCACCTTGAACCAGGCCTTGCCCGTTGCGAAGGCGATTGCGATGTCGGTCGAGCCCATGCCGGTCGAGAACGCGTTGAGCGCACCGTAGGTGCAGGTATGCGAGTCGGCGCCGATGACGAGATCTCCTGCGGTGACGAGGCCCTGCTCGGGCAAAAGCGCGTGCTCGATGCCGGAGACGGCCACATCGTAGTGGTGCTCGATGCCGTACCTGGACGCGAAATCGCGCATGACCTTAGCGTTGATCGCCGACTTGATGTCCTTGTTCGGGACGTAGTGATCGGCGACGAGAACGATCTTGGATCGATCGAAGACCTCGCCCACGCCCAGCTTCTCGAACTGCGCGATCGAGATCGGCGCGGTCACGTCGTTGGCGAGCACGACATCGAGGTCGCACTCGATCAGCTGACCGGGCTTGACGGCGTCGTTGCCGCTATGACGCGCGAGTATCTTCTCCGCAATGGTCATCTGCGCCATGATCATCATTCCTGAGTTAGGATCAGCGGCCCATCGGCCGTGATTGCGACGGTCTTCTCGTAGTGCGCAGACGGCAGCCCATCGACGGTCTTGACGGTCCAGCCATCCTTCATCCTCTTGGTCCTATGCGACTTCATGTTGACCATCGGCTCGATGGCGATGACCATGCCCTCCATGAGCCTGAGTCCCTTTCCGGCCTTGCCATAGTTGGGGACGTTGGGATCCTCATGCATGTTACGGCCCACTCCGTGGCCGACGTACTCCCTGACCACCTTGAATCCAGCTGCCTCGGCGATAGATTGCACGGCGTATCCGATGTCTCCGAGCCGTCCATCTGGCACGGCCTTGGAGATTCCCGCCCACATCGACTCTTCGGTGACCTTGCAGAGCTTGACCACCTCGGGATCGACCTCGCCGCAGAGATAGGTGTATGCGTTGTCGCCCACCCAGCCGTCGATGATCGCGCCGGTGTCGACGGAGATGATGTCGCCCTCCTGCAGGATGATGTCCTTGCTCGGGATGCCATGGACGATCGTGTCGTTGATGGACGCGCAGATGGAGCCGGGGAACCCGTAGTATCCCTTAAACGCCGGCCTGCCGCCCTCCATCCTGATGATCGCCTCGGCCTGATGGTCGAGCTCGAGCGTGGAGATACCTGGCTCTATGAGATCGCCGAGCATCCTGAGGACCTTCGCGCTGACCCTGCCAGCCTCCTTCATCGCTTCGATTTCAGCAGGTGATTTGATGATTACTGCCATATGGAACATCTCCTTGGTACATTTGAGAATAAAAAAACGGGCTCGAAAGCATTTTAGCTCTCGAACCCGTCAATAGGTAGCTGTCTGCTTGGATTAAAGCCCGAGAGCCTGCTTCACGTCGCCATAGACGATCTTGGGATCCTTGTCACCGTCGATGGTAATGAGGATGCCAGCCTCGGAATAGAAGTCGATGAGCGGCTTGGTGGACTTGTCATAGACTGCAAGGCGATTGCGGATGACATCTTCTTGATCGTCATCGCGTTGGAACATCTCGCCTCCGCACTTCGGGCAGGACTCGTCGGCAACGTTGCCGATGTAGCCGCAATCCCTGCAGCAACGGCGCGAGGAGAGCCTCTTCACGATGACCTCGTAGTCGACGTCGATGGCAACGGCCGCATCAAGGGGACGGCCGAGCTTCTCGAGCTCGTCGGCCAGAGCGGCAGCCTACGCGATAGTGCGCGGGAATCCATCGAGGATGAAGCCGCCGAGGGTGTCCTCCTGAGTGAGCCTGTCGGCGACGAGGCCGATGACTACTGCGTCGGGAACGAGATCGCCGGCATCCATGTACTTCTTTGCCTCGAGGCCAAGCTCGGTGCCCGCCTTGACGGCGGCGCGGAGGATGTCGCCAGTCGAGATGTGCGCGTATCCGAATTCCTCGATCAGAAGATCGGACTGAGTGCCCTTGCCGGCACCCGGAGCTCCCAAAAGAACCAGATTCATCTCAAAATCCTTTCAATCCTACTTGAAGAAGCCTTCGTAGTTGTGCATCTTCAGCCGAGCTTCGACCTTGCTCATGGTGTCGAGTCCAACTCCAACCATGATCAGGATGGAGGTGCCGCCGAATGCGCTGATCAGCGTGTTGCCGGTGAAGTAGAAGAGAATCGTCGGCACTACAGCGATCAAGGCGAGGTAGATCGATCCAGGGAGCGTGATCCTGCGGGTGACGCCCTTGATGTATTGGACCGTCTGCTTGCCCGGACGGATGCCGGGAATGAATCCGCCGCTCTGCTTCAGCTGGTCGGCGGTGTTCTGAGCGTTGAACACCATCGAGGAGTAGAAGTAGGTGAAGAAGATGATCAGGAGCAGCGTGACAATCCAGTTGACCCAGCCGTTCGAGACCGCATCGGCAACGACCCTCAACCAGTGAACATCGCCGAATACAGCGGAGATCTGCGCCGGGAAGTAGACGACAGCGCTCGCAAAGATGATCGGGATTACGCCAGCGGGATTGACCTTGAGCGGGATGTAGGTGGAGGAACCGCCCATGACCCTGCGGCCAGTGACCCTCTTCGAGTAGTTGACGGGAATCCTGCGCTGGGCGCGCTCGACGAAGACGATCGCGGGGATGAGCAGGAGCACCACGATGATGATCACGGCGGTTATCGCGATGCCGTTGGCGGTGAGGTTGAGCGAGGAGAGGATCGCCTGCGGGAATCCGGAGAGGATGTTCGCGAAGATTATCAGCGACATTCCGTTTCCGACGCCACGCTGGGTGATGAGCTCGCCAAGCCACATGATGAGCACCGAACCGACGACCATCGTCACGACGATGATGATATCGGTTACCCACTCGCCGGGAAGCCCGGTGGTGTTGAGGGTGATTCCGTAGGCATCGCT
>JAFWGD010000069.1 GCA_017515355.1 Coriobacteriales bacterium | reverse complement strand
GCTCGATGCCCTCACTCGCAGAAGGTTGTCGCGAACGCTGAGCTCGGGCGAAAGGAGCATCTCGGCCTTGGTGATCTTCTCGGCGTAGGTGGCGCGCGTCTTGTCTTGGGCGACCCACGCAGCCTCCCCGTTGGATATGGCATCGATGTTGTCGATGAGCAGCTTGGAACCCATCTCGGCGAGCTCGGAGCTCAGCGTGTCGTAGTCCTTGTCGCCTATCTCGGTGCGCGCGACCGCGCAGAAATCGCCTTCGTCGAGGCCGGCGGTCATGAGCATCAGGCTGACGCCGGCGATCTTGTCGCCCTCGAGGATAGCGCGCTGTATAGGCGCCGCTCCCCTATGGTTGGGCAGTATGGAGGCGTGGATGTTGATGCAGCCTATCGCAGGCAGGTCGAGGATCTCCTGCGGCAGGATGCAGCCGTATGATGCCACGACGATGAGGTCGGGAGAGATCGACGACACGGCATCGTAGACCTCGGCGCCCTTCATATCCTTAGGGGTGAATACCTCGATTCCGGCTTCCTGCGCAGCGGCTTTGACGGGGCTGGGCAAAAGCCTCTTGCCCCTGCCCGACACTGCATCGGGCCTGGTGAAGACGGCGCGCACATCGGTGCGCTCGCAGCCGATCAGCCCTTTGAGGGCCGCAACCGCAAAGTCCGAGGTGCCCATGAATATCGTTCTCAACGTCTTCGCCGGAATCATCTCCCCGCTCTCGAAAGCTGCTGGTGAACCTTATTGCAGCGCTATTCTGCAATCTCCTCAACCGAGACGTCGCCTGGCTTGGCTCCAGCGGCGAGCGCAGCCTCATATTCCTGAAACGCCTTGATGCGGTCCATGAGCGAAAGGTGCTCGAACATCGTCACTCCGTGCAGGTGGTCGCATTCGTGCTGGATGCAGCGCGCCTCGAACCCGGTTGCGTGGTGCGTGATCTCCTCGCCCTTGAGGTTCATGTACCTGACCGTGATGTCCTCGGGGCGTGTGATGGGCAGGCTGATGCCGGGGATCGAAAGGCATCCCTCGCACTCGGTGACGGGCTCGCCGGCGGTCTCGAGAATCTCGGGGTTGATCAGGCAGGTGGGCTTCTTCTTCCCATCCTGGTTGCAGTCGATGACGATGATCTTCTTGGTGATGCCGACCTGAGGCGCGGCAAGTCCGCAGCCAGACGAGTCGTACATGGTCTTGGCCATCTGCTTTGCGAGCTTCTTCATCTCGCGAAGCTCCGATGGGGAGACATCTTCGCATTCCTGCTTGAGAACCGGATCTGGAGAGAGCACGATATCCATTCAATTCACCTGTATCTGGCCATTACGGCCTTTTCCCATTGCCGCTGCGGACTAAATCGCAGCGCTTAGAAGCATAGCTGGAAGGGCGGGAGCGCCGTCCTGTCCAACCCTATATTGTAGAGCACTTAGGCCTTGTTGCGCGAGGCTCTGGATGTAACGAGAGTCAGCGCGATTCCGACGACGATGATGAGCGCCCCGGCGATGCCGAATGCGAGCTGGCTCATCGAGAAGATTCCGATGGAACCGCTCAGGGCAGCAGCGATCGGACCGAGGATTATCGGATTGAGCGTCGCGCCGAGATTGAGGCCACCGGCGACGAGGGATGTCGCCATCTCGGACGAATCCTGCTCCACCGCATTCGCCGCACCGTTGATCGAGCACGACATGCAAACTGAATAGAGTGATCCGCTGATGACTGCTCCGATGCAGCAGGCGATGGTGCTTCCCACCAAGCCGATCGTCAGATAGCCGATGCCGAAGAGCGCGCATCCCACGAGGAAGGTCTTGTCCTTGAGCGCAGCGGCGATCTTGCCGAAGAGGAAGCCTGCGATCAGGCCTCCTGCCGAATAGCACATCATGACCGTTGCGGCCATCTGCGCACCACCGAGGCCCATATCCTCGACGGCAGATGCGGTGTAGTTTCCGAGGCTCTGGGAACCCACGACGAACAGCGTGAAGCCGATCACCCAGATCCACATGAGTGCGGTCGGCTTGAACTTGGGCTTTTGCGACTTGTCCTTGACGAGGGCCTTGGCAGGCTTCTCGTTTGGCACGCAGAAGATGCAGATGATGAGCGAGGGGATTCCAACGAGGTGGGTCAAAAACGCCACGTTCCAACCAAAACCCGAGAGCCAGCCGCAAAGGAGCGCGAAGATGATCCCGCCTGCGCACTGAAAGGCGACTTGGGTGCCCATGACCTTGTCGCGCTCGGCCGGGTCCTTGAAGTACTGCACGACGAGCGCCGCGCAGAGCACTTGGGCCATTCCGCATCCTACGCCGAAGAAGAGCCTGCAGATGAAGATCAGCCAGATGTTGGTGAGCCAATAGGGCAAGTTGCCAGCGATCAGCCAGACCAAGGTGGCCGTGAGCATCAGATTTCGCTTCGTGAAGCGCTCGACGAGCTTGCCAGTGAGGAGATTGACCGGAATCTGGATGACCGCAGCCGAGGAGATCATGAGCGTGATGACCAGATTGGGGTCATACTGCGGGAATGCAGCGCAGATGTTCGCCAAGTCGCTCGAGATGGCGATGATGCCCATCACGAGCACGGCGCTCATGTATATTCCGATCTTGATGCTCGTCTTGCTTCCGTTTGCCAATGCGACCCCTAATGCGCCAAGGCCCGCTGCGTGCGAACCTGAGATTGATAGAAAGATTGCTTTCGACAGTTTAGCGGGGCAAATGCGATACGTTTGCGGCTAATCCGTCAAATATCTGAATGAAGCCGCAGCTGTTTTGGAAGCTAGCTCTTGAGGTGGGGCGAGTCGGGCGTACCTGCGCTACGCGACGTGGTCGAGGTTAGGGTGCGCAGCGCTGCCTTAAAAGCTATGAATCTAGATCTCAGGGTGGATGCTGCGTGCCCGCTGCGAGACCCGAGCGTACCTGCGCTACGCGACGTGGTCGAGGTTAGGGTGCGCAGCGCAGCCCTGAGATCTAGAAGAGATCGACCGGGTCGACGTCGACCGCGATGCTCACGTCTGCGCTTCCCTTGCGATTGCGGATGAGGCGCGATATGAACTCGGGGATAGGCGCGTCATTGGGCGCCTTGATCAGCAGATGCCAGCGGTATATTCCGTTGAGCTTTGAAAGCAGGCACGGGCTTGGGCCGAGCAGCTCCCATCCTTGGCGCGAAAATGTGCCGCGCTCCTCGGTAAGCTTGCCGAACTCGGCCTCCAAGGCGCTCTCGAAGGTGCGCCCCAGCTCCTTGGCGTGCTGCGAGACGATGTACTCGTCCTTGCCCCAGACGAGCACGTTGGCCATGCGCTTGAACGGCGGGTAGCAAAGCGTCTCGCGAGCGGGAATCTCCTTGGCCAGGAACATCGAGCGATCGTGCTTGGACGCGGCGACTATCGCCGGGTGGCTCGGCCAGTAGGTCTGGACGATGACGCGCCCTGGCTTGTCCGCCCTGCCCGCGCGCCCCGCGACCTGCTCTATCAGCTGGAAGGTGCGCTCGGATGCGCGGAAGTCCGGAAGCTTGAGCGTGGTATCGGCGATGATGACGCCGGCGAGCGTCACATCCGGGAAATCGAGGCCCTTGGCGATCATCTGCGTGCCGATGAGCACTCCCCTGTCGGCCGCGGAGAACTCGCCCAGCAGGCGCTCATGGGCGCCCTTGGTGCGCGTGGTGTCCGCATCCATGCGGATGATGGGGACGTCGGGGCCGAGAAGCGCGACAAGCTGGTCGTAGGCGAATTGCGTGCCCGGACCGAGCTGGCGCAGATAGGGACTGCCGCACTCGGGGCACCTTGGGGGCACCTCCTGCTTCGAGCCGCAATGATGGCACATCAGCGCGCCGGAGTCTCCCCTGCGATTGCGGTTGACATGGTAGGTCATAGAGGTGGAGCAGCGCTCGCACGTGGGCACGTAGCCGCACTCGCGACACAGCAGAAACGATGCGAATCCGCGCCTGTTGAGCAGCAATACGGCCTTCTCTCCCCTCTCCACCGTCTGCTTGAGGGCAGTGGAGAGCTTGTTGGAGAACATCGTCTTGTTGCCTCCGGAGAATTCGCTGCTCAGATCGACGATCTCAACAGGTGGCAGCGGCTTTCCGCTGGCGCGGATCGGCAGCTCCACGCGCTTCCAGTTGCCGATGTGGCACTGGTAGAGAGTCTCCACCGCAGGGCTGGCGCTGCCGAGGACTAGCGTGGCGCCGCGCAGCTCGACGAGCTTCTCGGCGACAGCACGCGAGGAATATCGCGGCGACGAGCTCTGCTTGTAGGAGGACTCGTGCTCCTCGTCGATGACCAGAAGGCCGAGGTTGCGGATGGGCGCGAAAAGCGCCGAGCGCGCACCGACCACCACGCGGGCATCGCCTGAGCGGATGAGGTCCCACTGGTCGAAGCGCTCCCCTGCCGAGAGCCGCGAATGCAGCACCGCCACCATGTCGCCGAAGCGCGCGCGAAACCTGCCGACGGTTTGCGGAGTGAGCGAGATCTCGGGGACGAGCACGCAAGCCGACTTTCCTGCGGCGAGCGTCTCGCTGATGGCCTGGAGGTAGACCTCGGTCTTGCCCGATCCGGTAACGCCATCGATGACGATAACCTCGCCACAGGAGCGCTCCATCGCATCGTGGATCGCCGCCAAGGCGTCGCGCTGGCCAGCGGTCAGATCGACCCGCGCGCTATCGCGTACGACGGCGCTGCGCCCCCCACGCATTCTGCGCCTGCTCTCGATCTGCACCACGCCGGCCTGCTCGAGCGTCTTGAGAACGCCCGAAACTCCATCGATTTCGATGCCGAGCTCGGCCACGCGCATCTCGCCCTCGCGCAGCGCGGAGATCACCGCATGCTGCTTCGTGGCGTTCTTGCGCGGCTCGAAGCTGCGCCCCTCCTCTGTTAGGCGCACCCACCTGTCATCGACCTGCCTGGTCGAGGGGGCCTGGTACTCCCAGGTGCCGTCGGGCATCCTGCGCATCTTGGGAGATGCGCCCGGGGGCATGAAGAGGCGTATCGCATCGGGAAGGGTGCTGACATACTCTCGCGCTATCCAAGCGGCCAGTCGCGCGGAGGTCTCGTCGAAATAGGGGCTGGTGAGCACCGCGCCTATCTCGTTCAAAGAAAGATCCCCGAGGCTCGACTCGCGAACCTCGGAGACCTCGACTACGTATCCTATGCATTGGCGGTGCGCGAACTCGACCTGCACGCAGCAGCCCGTCTGAACATCCATCCCATCGGGAACGCGATAGGTGAAGGCATCATCCAGAGCTCGCGTCGATATGTCTACGACAACCTGTGCAGTCTTCAATGGCACTCGCCTTCAAGCGCAGCGGGCTATTCCGCCAGAGCGGCAAGCAGCTCGTCCACGCGATCGGTCTTCTCCCAGGTGAACTCGGGGAGCTCGCGTCCGAAGTGGCCGTAGTTGGTGGTGAGGCGATAGATCGGACGACGGAGCTGCAGCGTGTCGATGATCGCACCGGGACGCAGGTCGAAGACCTTGTTGACCGCGGCGGCCAGCTGCTCTTGAGAGTACTTGGAGGTGCCGAACGCATCGACGAACACCGAAAGAGGACGGGCGACGCCGATGGCGTAGGCCAGCTGGACCTCGCACTTCTCGGCGATACCGGCGGCAACGATGTTCTTGGCGATCCAGCGCGCGGCGTAGGCGGCCGAACGGTCGACCTTGGTGCAATCCTTGCCGGAGAACGCGCCGCCGCCGTGACGGCCCATGCCGCCGTAGGTGTCGACGATGATCTTGCGGC
>JAFWGD010000001.1 GCA_017515355.1 Coriobacteriales bacterium | reverse complement strand
TCCTCCCATTGCCACTCGCCCTCGTGGTAAGCCTTGCGATCGATGCCGTCGAGAAACTCCTTGTAATCGAACGTCATAAGCCCCTTCCCTTTCTTTTCCGAAGCACAATGAGGTGCCTTGCAATCCACCTCGATACGCCAAAAAGGCGCCATATCCTTCCAGTGTTGATTCTAACGCAACATCTGACGATTTGTATCGCAAGAGAGTGGGGCATATGGAGCTGGCCGAGGCTTTCGAGGAGCTATTCCGAGATTGCGAAGATGACGAATTCTGCGCTGATTCCGATGTCTAGGTCAGCCGCCTTAACGGCAATCGCCTCGGAGGGCTCGAAGCCCACGAGCGAGAAGGCTTTCACGGAGGTTCCTGCGGGGCTCGCTGGATCGGGATCTTCGCCGACCATCGCAGTTCCGAGCGGCTCGCCGAGCTTTGCATCCGCGAAACGCGGGTCATCGGGTTCAACCATCGAGTAGGAGGCGGAATCGTATCGCGCAAACAGCTTATCCGAAGCCGAGGAGGTGGGAACCGCGGTGTTGCCGGGGTTGTCCACGGCATCGCTTTCAGAAGCGAATTCGGAATCGCTCATCTCGGATATCTCCGAGCTCTTGGTGGCTGTGTCGGCCGAGCGGTTCGAGCCGATGCCAAGGCTGCTCGCGATGATCACGACGAGCACGAGGCAAGCAGCCGCGCCGATGCCGGCAAACCTGCGCCTACGCTGCCTCTTGCGGCGCTCGGATGCGAAGTCGACCTCGACGACTTTGCGTCCCTGAGCTGCGGTTTCGTCCTCAGGAGCCTGAAGCTTCGCCTCATCGGCAACGTCCTCGGAGGAGCCCTTGGAGATGATTGCCGCGAGCATGCGGGCCTTCGCCTCGTCATCCGGCTTGACGGCATCGAATGCGTCGACTATGCGTTCGTCCTTCATCTCCATTCACCTCCCAGCTCTCGTTTCAATATCCTTCTCGCCTCGCTCAGATGGTTTCGTATCGTCGAGGGCGGATGCCCGAGTATCTCCCCTATCTCCTCCGTGGTATAGCCTTCGTAGTAGTGGAGGTATATCGCGTCCTTGTACTTTGGTTCGAGGTCGAGCACCACCTTGAGCGTCTCGTCGAGCCCTGCCTGCTCGTCAGCGGGCTCGCTCACCGAATCGAGCGTTACGTTCTTGCGCGAACTCGACTTCAGCACATCCTTGCAATGGTTGACGGCCACGCGTATCAGCCATGCCTTCTCGTGTTCGACGTCGTTGAACTCGACGTCGGAGCGCATCAGCTTGATGAAGGTCTCCTGGACGGCATCCTCGGTGTCCGCAGCGTTGCCCATGTAGGCGTAGCAGACCCGGTAGATGGTGTCCACCTGCCTCGTGAAGATCTCTGTGATCGCCTGCTCAGTCACGCTGGCGCCGCCCTTGCTCTCGCCCTTGGGTATTCATAGAGCGTTAATCTTACCATTTGCCTGCGATTGGCGATGAGCGAGGACGGCATGTCGGAATGGTCGCGTGCTAATAGCAGATCACCGCGCCATCGTCTTCTTCGACTGGCTCGTACCTAGGG
>JAFWGD010000068.1 GCA_017515355.1 Coriobacteriales bacterium | reverse complement strand
GGCCTTGGTGATGCCATAGGTCGATGCCTTGGCCGATCCGCAGTTCGTGCCAACGTTGGAGGAGGTGAAGATGATCGAGCCTCCGCCCTTCTCCATCATGCCGGGAAGGACGAGCTTGGTGAGGTACATGTTCGCGCGGATGTTCATGTTGAAGACCGGGTCGAGCACGTCCTCGAGGTTGGCCTCGTGCACGTCGAACGCGGCGCCGATGCCAGCGTGTCCCACTAGGATGTCGGGTGCGCCGTACTTCTCGACGCAGGTGTTGAAGAGCCTGTCGAGGTCCTCGGTCTTGGTCACATCGCCCTGGACGTAGGTAACCTCGCCGCCAGCTGCGGTTATCTCATCGACGATCTTTTGAGACTTCTCGGCGCGTCGCGCGATGAACGCGACCTTCGCGCCCTCCTTGCAGAAGAGGCGCGTCACGCCCTCGCCGATGCCCGACGACGCTCCGGTAACGATTGCCACTTTTCCTTCGAGAATCCCAGCCATGGGTTGCTCCTAAAGTCGTTTGCGAATCTGCTTACTTGATTTTACCATCTGCATGAACGGGTTGCTGCAATCGGAATGCTGGACCGCTGCGCAATCAACGCAGCTCGGCATTTCCATTCAAGGCCTTGCTCTCCATGCATTTTGGAGTTTTTGCTCTCTTTTCTCCTTTGAAGGAATTGGTTTGTTTTTGGGTCAAACCAGCGCTTTTGTCCCTGTTAATCTGGCTTTGAATGGCGCATAATCCAAAATGAGAGATTATGCATAAGTGGGAATGTTGGTGGCGCTATGGCAAACTACACGCAAAATCTCATATTGGAAACCTTCGAGAATATGCTCGAGCGCATGCCTCTCGAGAAGATCACCGTGACAGAGCTGACCAAAGAATGCAACATAGGGCGCAATACGTTCTATTACCACTATGAAGATATCTACGCTCTGCTTGACGACGCGCTCTTGAAGATGCTTGGACTGTACGAGAACACCATACAAGGCGGAGACTGGAAAAGCGTCATGAAGTCGCTTCTATACGCCTGCCGGGAAAACAAGAGGGTGGTATACCACATCTACCACTCGCTTTCTCGCGATCGTCTCGAGCAGTATGTGTTCAGCCGCACGGACAACTCCGCCTACAACTTCATCAGTCAGATTGCGGAGGAACGGGGAGTGGATCCTGAACGCACTGCAGCTGTTGCCGATATTGTGAAATACTCGATAATCGGCTTTATCCTGCGCTTCTTCTGGAACGACATGAGAGATGACATCGATGAGAGCGTCGACAAGTACGGCATCTATCTCGATGAGCTGATTGACAAGATGCTTCATTGAACAAATCGCGAAAACTGCACATAATAGCGCAATTTAGCCGGTCTGTCCTAATTGGAACAAGGCCGGCTTTTTGACTCTCTTTCTTTAAGGCGGAGTTGCTTATCCTTGAGTTACGAGCATCAAGGAGGCACCACTATGAGCGTTTCGTCTAGCGTCGCCAAATTCGGCTTGACCAAAGCTTTCGACCATCTCAACAAAGACCCAGAGGCCAATCTTGTCAAGCTCATCGACTGGGCAGACAGATTCTCAAACGGCAGGTTTCCAACCCAACGGGCTGCCATTCGCGAAGCGATTGAAGATCCGGAGAATGCTTTCTACCCTTATGTGCGGCATATCATCAATGACGTTGATCCGGAAGTGATGAAGACTCTCGCAATCAACTTCTTCATCAACGCGAATCTCGTTGGCATTCCCCTCCAGAATGAGCTAGCCGAGAAGTACCAATGCAACGTTCCCCTGGCTATCCTACTCGACCCCACTAGCGCCTGCAATCTGCACTGCATCGGATGTTGGGCTGCGGACTACGGCAACAGACTGAACCTTTCGTTCGAGGAGATGGACGATATCATCTGCCAGGGCAAGGAGTTGGGCGTCTACTTCTACCTGTTCTCTGGAGGCGAGCCGCTTGTACGTAAGAAGGACATCATACGTCTGTGCGAGAAGCATGGTGACTGCATGTTCACGGCTTTTACCAACGGTACGCTGATCGATGAGGAATTTGCCGACGAGATGCTTCGCGTCAAGAATTTCGCGCCGGCGATTTCCTTGGAAGGCTTCAGAGAGGCAACCGATTCTCGTCGCGGCGAAGGCGTATATGACAAAGTGCTTGAGGCCATGAAGATCTTGCACGACCGAAAGCTGATATATGGCATTTCCTGCTGCTACACCAGCGTCAATTACGATTCCATCACATCGGAAGAGTACTGGGACATGCTCATCGAGAACGCGCATACTTCATCTGGTATTTCCACTACATGCCCGTGGGAAACGATGCCTCGCCTGAGTTGCTGCCCACGCCAGAGCAGAGAGAGCTGGTATTCAACCGAATTCGGAATTACCGGAATACGAAGCCGCTCTTCGCCATCGACTTCCAAAACGATGGCGAATTCGTCGGAGGTTGCATTGCGGGCGGAAAGGAATACCTCCATATCAATGCCAATGGCGATGCAGAGCCGTGCGCTTTCATCCATTACGCCGATTCCAACATACGCGAGAAGCGTCTGCTGGACATTATGCAGTCTCCGCTCTTCATGGCCTACCATGACGGACAGCCTTTCAACGAGAACATGATGCGGCCTTGTCCTATGCTTGAAAACCCGGAGAAGCTGCGCGAGATGGTGGAAAGGTCTGGAGCAAGGTCCACCGACATGCAGTCTCCCGAGACAGCGGATCATCTATGTTCCAAATGCGATTCGTATGCCTCCTTGTGGACACCAAAGGCCCAGGAGCTGTGGGAAGAGAGAAAGGCTCAGTTGGCTGAGGAAGAATGATGATTCGAAAGGGAAGGGGGTATGGCTCATCGAGCGTACCATTTCCGCGAAACCATATGACCATCTTTCGAAGGGGCCGCTAAAGGCTCCTTCTTGTCGATAGCACAGCTCCGAATACCAGGCAGCGGGCAACCCCGTGCCAAGCTTTCAGGGCGATGCTTTGCAACGGGCGGTTCTGAGTCAGATGCCTACAAAATGGTTTAGGATAATATGCTGACAGGTCAGCGGGCTTAGGAGAGAAGATGGCTATCGATAGGGTCAGAGAGCACTTTGCCAAATATGGGATTGTCGACCGCGTGGTCGAGTATGAGGTTTCGAGTGCCACCGTGGAATTGGCGGCTCAGGCTGCGGGATGCGAGCCCTGCCGAATCGCCAAGACGCTCTCGTTCATGGTGGACGGGCACGCCGTGCTCATCGTCGTCTCCGGCGATGCGAGAATCGACAACTCCAAGTTCAAAGCCCAATTCAAGACGAAGGCGAAGATGCTCTCTCC
>JAFWGD010000067.1 GCA_017515355.1 Coriobacteriales bacterium | reverse complement strand
CGATAATCGTCGGCGTCGGCGCATCGCGCGTCCGCGACCTCTTCGACCAGGCCAAGCAGGCTGCTCCCTCGATCATCTTCATCGACGAGATCGATGCAGTCGGTCGCCAGCGTGGAACCGGTCTCGGCGGCGGCCATGACGAGCGTGAGCAGACGCTCAACCAGCTGCTCGTCGAGATGGATGGATTCGATGATCACCAGTCGGTCATTCTGATCGCCGCCACCAACCGCGCCGACATCCTCGACCCTGCACTCCTGCGCCCTGGCCGTTTCGACAGGCAGATCGTCGTCGACAGGCCCGACCTCAAGGGCCGCGCCCAGATCCTCAAGGTCCACGCGAAGGGCAAGCCGCTCGCGTCCAACATCGACCTCGAGAAGGTCGCCCAGCTCACGCCTGGATTCACCGGTGCAGACCTCGCGAATCTGATGAACGAGGCTGCGCTCCTCGCGGCGCGCCGCAAGAAGACCACGATTACCTCCTCCGAGATCGATGAGGCTATCGAGCGCGTAATCGCAGGCCCCGAGCGCAAGAGCAGGATCATCACCGATTCCGAGCGCAAGACCATCGCCTACCACGAGTCCGGCCACGCTCTCGTCGGCCATCTGCTCGAGCACGCAGATCCGGTCCACAAGATCTCGATCATCGCTCGCGGACAGGCTCTCGGCTATACGCTCTCGCTTCCCGAGGAAGACCACTTCCTCACCACCAAGAGCGCCATGCTCGCCGACCTCGCCGTCTTCATGGGCGGTCGCGTAGCCGAGGAGATAGCCTGCGGCGATATCACCACCGGCGCTAGCAACGACCTTGAGCGCGCTTCGAAGCTGGCCAAGAACATGGTCACGCGCTACGGCATGTCCGATGCCCTCGGCGCGCAGGTCTATGGCGAGGCCCACCACGAGGTATTCCTCGGACGCGACTACGGCGCTACTCCCGATTACAGCGAGGAGACTGCGCACCGCATCGACGTCGAGGTCGCCAACATCATCCGTGGCGCCCACGACGTCGCCTACAAGATCCTCTCCGAGAACCGCGAGCAACTCGACCTCATGGCCAGTGTCCTCCTCGAGAGGGAGACCATCGAGGGCGAGGCAGTCAAGGCGCTGCTCGACAACAAGTGGGATGAGTACCTCGAGCACGAGGAGGAGATCCTCGCGAAGAAAAAGGACGAGGAGGCGCGCGTCGAGGTCGAGAAGCTTCCCACCCTGCACGTTCCCCCGCGCGAGCGCGCTGCGAAGAAGGCTGCGGCGAACGAGGCCGCCAAGCAGCTGCGCGAGGAAAGCGCTGCGTTCGATCCGTTCGACATCCCTCTCGATGGCAGGCCGCTCTCTGCTGATGAGCTGCTCGGCAAGGCCGATTCCAGCGAGGAGAAGGTGTCCGACGTGATCGACGGGGGCGAGTACGAGTACGAGCTCGATGACGACTACGAAGAGCTCACGGAAGATGACGAGACCATCGTCGAGGACGAGACGATAGACGAAGATCAGGATTAGGCGTTAGGAAGTGATTCGTCATGGTCGATCATGAGAAGATCGAGAAGGCAGTGGTGATGATCCTCGAGGCAATCGGCGAGGATCCGAATCGAGAGGGGCTGAAGAAGACCCCCGAGCGCGTAGCGAGGATGTACGATGAGATCTTCTCCGGCATGGACACCGACCCCTCCGAGTTCTTCGAGACACTGTTCGACGAGAGCCACCAGGAGATGGTCCTGGTGAAGGACATCCCGCTCTATTCGACCTGCGAGCACCACATGGTGCCCTTCATCGGCAAGGCTTGCATCGCATACATCCCCGGCAAGTCGGGCAAGGTTTGCGGGCTTTCGAAGATCGCCCGCCTCGTCGACTGCTACGCCAAGAGGCTCCAGGTTCAGGAGCGCCTCACCTCGCAGATCGCAGACACGCTCATGAACCAGCTCGAGGCCGAGGGCGTTCTCGTCATCATCGAATGCGAGCACCTCTGCATGTCCATGCGCGGCGTGAAGAAGCCGGGCACCAAGACCACCACCTCGGCGGTTCGCGGACTCTTCAAGCGAAACGCGATGACCCGCAACGAGGCGATGAACCACATTTACGGCTACGGGCTGATCGGCTCGTAGCGCTTCAAGGGAGGCGCGTCCTTTGAGTTTGCGCAACCATCTCGGCAAGGCAACATTCTGGAAAGTCGAAAACCGCAAGATGCTGCTTTGCCGTCCCTATATCATGGGGATTCTCAACGTAACGCCAGATTCCTTCTCCGACGGAGGAGAGCATTTCGATGCTGCCGCTGCGATCGAATTCGGCAGGCAGCTCGTCGCCCAAGGCGCCGACATCATCGACATCGGCGGCGAGTCCACGCGCCCTGGCGCGGCCGACGTCACCGAGGAGCAAGAGCTCGCACGCGTCATCGACGTCGTGCGCGCGCTGGCCAGCGAGGGAATCTGCGTTTCGATCGACACGCGCCATGCGAGCGTCGCGAAGGCATGCGTCGAGGCTGGCGCGCAGATCATCAACGACATTACCGGCTTCTCCAACGAGGAGATGATCGAGGTTGCCGCTTCCTGCGACGCGGGCCTAATAGCCATGCATATGCAGGGCACCCCGCAGAGCATGCAGGCAAATCCGAGCTATGGCGACGTTGTCGCCGAGATTGGCGAATACCTGGCTCAGCGCGCGGCAGCGCTCGAGGCTGAGGGTGTCGAACCCAGCCGCATCTGCATCGATCCTGGTCCGCGCTTCGGCAAGAACGTGCGCCACAATCTCGAGCTCATGGCGTGCTTCGACGAGCTCTCCGAGCTTGGATATCCACTGATGGCGGCTTATTCCAGGAAGACCACGCTTGGCAAGATCACTGGGGTCTCCGAGGCTTCCAAGCGCATAGAATCATCCGTTGCCGCTGCGCTTCTCACCTACATGGGCGGAGCCTGCATCTTCCGCGTGCACGATGTTGCGCAAACCGTCGAGGCACTCGCCGTTGCGGCGAACATGGCCTTCGCTCGAAGCTTCAGGGAGGGAGGCAACCCGATGTTGCTTCCCGGAAAGCTCGCGCTCGTTTCGCTGGGATCGAACATCGGAAACAGCGTCGAGACCATCGTCGAGGCCACACGCGCGATCGGCGCCTCCAAGGGCATCGAGGTCATTGCGAGCAGCTCGATCTATAAGACCGAGCCCGCATACTACCTCGAGCAGGGAACCTTCGCAAACTCCGTGGCGTGGGTGCAGACGAGCCTCGGCCACTACGAGCTTCTCGAGCGCCTCTTCGAGATCGAGCAGGAGTTCCACCGCGTGCGCACCATCGCCAACGGTCCGCGAACCCTCGACCTCGACCTCATCGACTACGAGGGCGTGGTCAGCGACGACCCGCGCCTCACCTTGCCGCATCCGCGCGTGATGGAGAGGGCGTTCACCGTCGAGCCGCTGCTCGAGCTCTCCGCCATCATGGCGCGCTCGTTCGGTCGCTACGCTGCGATTGGCGAGATCAGGGAGGGCGTCTGCGAGGAGAACCCGTTCGGACTCAGGTTGGCTGACGGGCAGCTCATCGTGCGCGATCGCATCGAGCACGGCGCTATAGTCGGCAAGCTCCTCGATGCCAGCGAGGTCATCTGATGGTGCGCGGATCGAGTGGATACCTTGCGATCTGCGCTACTCCCATCGGCAACATGGGCGACATCTCGCAGCGCATCCTCGACGAGCTGGAGGTTG
>JAFWGD010000066.1 GCA_017515355.1 Coriobacteriales bacterium | reverse complement strand
TGATGATCTCGGAGCTCTGGACTCCGAGGGCATCGGCGACTTCCGCAACGGTGGAGCCGGTGGTTATCTGGACGACGGAATCATCGAGAACGAGACTCGGATCGAGTCCGCGCTCGAGTGCCTGCTCCTCGGCCTTTGCCTTGGCCTGGGCCTCGCGCTTCTCCTTGCGCTTCTTCCTGCGACCCTCGCCCTCGACCTTGCTGGCAGCATCGACCATGGCGCGAGCCTCGTCGAGGACACGCTGATGCTGCATCTTCTCGGCAGCTGCAGCCATCTTGGAATAGCGATCCTCTTCGCCGCCATCCTCGTCCTCGAACCTGTCGACATACTTGTCAGCCTTGCCCTTGCCCTTGCCCTTCTTCTTCGAAGGAGCCTCGGAGGACTCGTCGGACTTGGCAGCGCCCTTGCCCTTCTTCTTGGTCTTGGCCTTTCCCTCTGCAGGCGCCTCGGAAGGAGCCGGCTGAGGTGCGGACTTCTGCTCTGCAGGTGCCTCGATGGCAATCTCGATGCTCGACTCGACTGCAGGCGCGGGAATCTCCTCCTCGGCCTCTTCCTGCTCGAGCCTCTTGGATTCGGCCTCGATGTTAGAGAGAAGACCGGTGAGGCGCGAGGACTTCTCCACGCGCAGGACCTTCTTCTCCTCTACCACCTTGGTATCTTCCGGCTCGACTGCAGGAGCAGCCTCCTCGACCACGGGCTCGGAGACGAGCTCGACTGCGGGTGCTGGCTCGACGATGGGTGCGGGCGCTGGCTCGGCGACAGGTGCGGGTGCTGGCTCGGGCTCGGGAGCTGCAGCGGCCTCCTCCGCCTTCTTGGCGGCTGCGAGTGCCTCGGCCTCTTCCTGAGCCTGCTTGATGCGCTCGGCCTCGCGCGCTGACATCTCTGCCTCGCGCGCTGCCCTGAGCTTTGCCTCTTCCTCTTCGCGAGCCCTCTCCTCGGCCTCCCTGATCCTGGCCGCCTCCTCGAGACGAGCCTTCTCAAGCTCCTCGGCGCGCGCCTGGAGCTCAGGTCCGACCTTCTTGCGAATCTTATCGACATAGGCGCTCTCAAGCGTAGAGGCATGGTTCTTCACCGGTATGCCCATACCCTTGATGATCTCGAGCATCTCGTTGCTTGTGATGCCGAATTCCTTCGCCAATTCAGATACACGCGTTTTCTTTGCCATATCAACCTGCCGTTTCCTCAAAGCCGGCTCGATCCGCGAGGATCGCGCCGAACTCCCTCTTCAGGGAGTCGTACTCGGAGTTACCAATCGAAACCTTCAGCGCCTTATCCAACCTATGCTGCCTCATAGCCTTCTCGAAGCAATTCTCATCAGCGCAGATGTATGCGCCGCGGCCCGATGCCCTTCCCGTGGCGTCAGCGCTCACGATGCCTTCAGGGGATCTGACGAACCTGATCAGATCGCCCTTGGCAGAGCTCTTGCCGCAGGAACAGCACGTGCGGGTCGGTATCTTGCGCTGATTTGCCATCTAGCCTCCCTAGTTGGCCTCAGACTGCTCGTGGATGCCGCAGAACCTGCTGCCGGGGCGCGCATGGTTGCGGCACCTGATGCCATTCTCGGATACGTATGCGCACCTCTCGTCGGCCAGATCCTCGGTGCTCTCCTCCTCTTCGCTGATCAGCGATGCGAAGAGATCGCCGCCGACGAACGAAGCGGGCTTGATGTCGATGCGCATGCCGGTGAGCCTTGCGGCCAGACGCGCATTCTGGCCCTCCTTGCCGATGGCAAGGGAGAGCTGGTCGTCGGAGACGACTACGTGCGCGGTGTTGGTCTCCCTGTCGATCGTGACGCTGGAGACCTTGGCGGGCGAAAGGGCGTTGCCGACGTAGGTTGCGAGGTTGTTGCTCCACGCGATGACATCGACGCGCTCGTTGCGGAGCTCCTCGACGACCATGCGGACGCGAGAGCCCTTGGGTCCTACGCAAGCGCCCACCGGATCGAGGCTGGGCTCGTTGGACTTGACCGAGACCTTGCTCCTGGCGCCCTGTTCGCGGGCGATGGCGACGATCTCGACGATACCCTCCTCGATCTCCGGAACCTCGATCTCGAAGAGGCGCTCGATGAGCTCAGGGTGGGTCCTGGAAACCACGATCAGCGGCCTTGTGTTCTTGCCCCTGGTGGGCGTCTCGGCATCGTTGGGGTCGCGCACATCGACGATGACCGCCTTGATGCGGTTGTTGTGGCGATACCTCTCGTTGAACGGGCGGTAGTTGGCCTCGTTGGGATTCTTGGCGGTATCGAAATGCGGCAGCTCGGCCTCGACGCCATCGCGGATCTTGAGGATCGTGAAGTCGGAGGTGGTCTGCAGCACCTGACCGGAGATGAGCTCGCCCTTGCGCTTAATGAACTCGAGGTAGAGAGACTGGCGCTCATGCGAGCGGAGGATCTCGGTGAGATGCTTCTTTACGTTGGCTGCGGCGATCCTGCTGACGTTGTTGGGCGTGACGTCACGAGCGGCGAACTCGGCGTACTCGCCGGTCTCCTCGTCGGGCTCTCCAACCGGAACCATCTCGAAGACATAGATCTTGCCGGTTTCGCGATCGATCGTGACCCTGGCATCGTTTTCCAGGCCCAGGATCGACTTGTAGCTCTTGGCCAGAGACGACTCGAGGCTCTCGAGCAGATAGGCCTCGTCGATCTTCTTCTCCTGCGCCAATGCGTGCAGAGCGTCCATCAGTTCTGATGACATACCAACCTCCTAGAAGCTAACTTTTCCTTTGATGCGCGCGTCGTTGATGGAATCGAACGGGATCGAGAAGTCGGCGCCATCGCATTCGACGATGACGTTGCCTTCCTCGACGCCCTTCAGGATCCCGGTGAATCTCTTGCGTCCGTCAATAGGCTCGCTGACGAGCTTGACCTCCTCGCCCGCCCAATCGATGAAGTGCTGCATCGTGCGAAGCGGCCTATCGATTCCAGGCGAGGAGACCTCGAGCGTGTACTCGGACTTGATGATATCGACCTCGTCGACGATCGCCTCGAGCCACTCCTCCTGGGCGCCGGCGATGTCGTCGAGGTTGATGCCATCGGGCTTGTCGATGTAGATGCGGAGGATCGGAGATCCCGCGGAGCCTAGGATCTGCGCATCGACGATCTCGAAGCCATGCTCTTCTGCAGCTGGCTCGAGGGCATCTATCAGCCTCGCGGTATCCGAAGTCCTCATCTCGTACCTTCCATCAACAAAAAGAAGCGGGGGTACCGCTTCTCGAATCCAACACTTCTGACTAGCTGCGCAGGTGCTTTCGCCCTTGCGCAGGGATAATATAGCACATTTTCGACATTGTGTGCAAAATTCCTGCATCCAGTATTCCGCAAAAGCGCAATATCCACAGGTCAGATGCAATTTTTCGCAATCTCCCAAGCTGTGAGAAACTGCTCGCCCTACTCGTCGTCGAAAGTGATCTGGGAGAGAATGGAGAATGGATTGGAGGGGTCTGGCTTGCTCGCGCAATCGCACTGCTCCTCATTGAGATTGCATTCGCAGGAGGGGCAAAGGCCCTTGCAATCGTCCTTGCAGAGGAATATCGCGGGTATCTCGGAGAGGATCGCGCTCAGGATGCATTCGGTGATGTCTATGACGCCATCCTCGCCGATCGGCTCGTACTCGTCCTCCTCCATGCCCTCGACGTCGCTCTCGGGCGAGAGGGTGTAGTAGCCGTCAAGATCGCTTGCGAAGGAATTGCTGGCTGGCTCGAGGCATCGCGTGCACTCCCCTTCGACCTCGGCCTGCGCATCGCCGAAGAGCACGACCGCATCGCCGACGTTGGAGAGCGTGGCTGAGTATGATATGCCCTCTGGGATCGAGTACTCCACTCCCCAAAGGGTGAAGGGCTCGAGCTCCATCACTCCGCTCACCTTGTCGGCGGATCCTGGAGATGCGGCGAGCTCCCTTGCGTCGTATTCGATCCTATCCATTTCCCCCATTGCCTTTCATGAAAGGGCAGGGCGCTCGTTTGAGACGTCCTGCCCTTGCCTTTCGGTGTCGACAACCGCTTGTGCGATTACCTGATTCCCCTGTTGTTGAGCCTTTCGCGGCACCTGCGAACGTTGTCGTTGAGCGAGTCGAGCGTGCTCTCGATGTGGCTGAAGACGTTGTCCGCGTAATCCTCTGCACCGGCGCGGGTCTGGCGCTCATGCTCGCGGGCATCGGCGAGGATGTTCTCAGCCTGCTGCTGGGCGATCCTCACGATCTCCTGCTCGCTGGCGATGGTGAGGGCCCTGTTGCGCGCATCCTCGAGAATGCGGTTGGCCTCG
>JAFWGD010000065.1 GCA_017515355.1 Coriobacteriales bacterium | reverse complement strand
TCAAAAGCGCCAGGAGCAATGCCCCTGGCGCCCTGATGTAGATCTGCAGCGTTACGCTACTTCTTCACATAGTAGATCGTTGAGCCGTTCGCCTCGACCTTCAACTGACCTTTGGCTTGGTCGAATGATAGATCGTAAGCGTCCTCGCCATTCGCGAATAGCTTGACACCGGAATCGCTAGCCTTCCAGGTGACGTCTACGCCAGAAGCATACGTGGAGAACATATCCTGTCCCATGACATTCCACGAGAGGGATCCGTCCTGGTTGAGAACCAGAGTGGAGAAGTCCTCAGCCGACTTTCCAACCGCGCTCTCGACGGTCGAATACTCGATGTATCCTCCGAGCGACTCATCCTCCAGAGCGTCGATTACCCAAGTGCCGACATACTGGTCTTCGGCCGAACCGCCACCGCAGCCCGCGAGGGCGCACATCGAAGCGAGAGCCAATACGGCAGCGAATACGATTGATAGGATCTTCTTCATATTTCCTCCTGAGTTGTTGTGCCAAGGCTCACTTCGAAGCCAGCCTCTTATCATTGCAAGCATACAACAATTCCAAGCTGATTTGCACCATAGCTTGGTCAGTTATCGGGAGATTTCGAAAACTTCGCGCAGAAGCTAACCGATCCAGAGCATCAAAATCGAAATCGCAGAGATGACGGCGGTAAGAGCAGCCATCCAAACGATGGTCGCCAGCGTCGACTGATGCTTGACGCGGAAGAAGGGATATGGTCCGTCGCAGACCTCCTTCGCATTTAGCGCCAGCATGGTAAAGCCGTAGATAAGCGTCAGCGCAATCGGAATCGCCGCCATCCATGGGCTCATGACGTTGCCCTCCAACGCCATGAACGAGGCAACCGAGATCAGCGGGCAAAGCACGTGATGGTATAGTCCGTTTCCGCGCACCAGCAAGTCCTTTGCGCTCGCCCCCATGGGGATCAGCACGCAGGTTGTCACTAGGAAAGTCATAGCACGCGATGCGGCAGCAACCAAGCGAAGGGCACCGACCCAAAGCACTGGGCCAAAGATGGCGAAAGCGAGCGAGGCGATGAGCGCAGCGATGTTCGAGAGCTGGGTGTAGTAGACGAATATCTCGGCTTTGCGCGCAGAAATGCTGATGCCGAGGCCAATGACCTCGAGAATCACGACGACGATGTTGGCTATGCGGGCGATGAGCAGCATCTATGGCTCCAAGCGAGAGGCCTTGCGCATCGCGACGACGAGTAATGCGAAGGAGATTGACATGAGGACGAGTCCGCCGGCATCGAAGGCGATGAACCGCAGGATGCTGGCACTCAAGAGCGCATGGCCAGGCTCGAGGGATGCCAGGATTATGCTCTCCCCTGCCACTCCGATTAACTGCTGTACAAGCACGATCGCAAAGAGGGTTCGATGCTTCATGGGATTGGCTATGACTAGTGGATAGGTGGCGTTCCACATAAGGAAGGCCACTCCAATGCCCTGAATGGCCACCTTGCCTGACACTCCCGAGAGCTCGTAGGCGCCCATATATCCGCTAGGGTCGATGATGAAGCCAAGCGCGCACCAGACGTTGATGACGAAAACTACGGCAACAACGACGCGTGATATCCATGAGGCGACATTGACGCTCATGATTGCACTCCTCGATGCACTGCTTGCCTCTGCTACTCGTCCTTGGGCTTCATCATCTCGGCAAAGTCAGCCAAAGCACCCGGAATGTCGATCTGCTGGGGGCAGACCCTTGCGCAAGCTCCACAACCAATGCAATCGGAAGGCTGCTTGCCCTCCCCTATGGCCATGAGACCGAAGAACGCTATGAAGCCTCCCTCGGTGTACTCATGCTCGTTGTAGAGTCTCAGAAGATCTGGAATATCGAGCCCAACCGGGCAGTATTCGATGCAATACCTGCAGGAAGTGCATGGAACCGTTCCCTTCGCAGTCATCTCCTCGGCCAGCCCGAACAGAACCTCGTTCTCTTCGGGCGTGGTCGGCGCAGGCTCGTCGAAGATCGCGATGTTCTCAACCAGCTGCTCCATGTTCGAGACTCCGCTGAGCACGCATGCAACGCCTGGCACCGACTGCAGGAAATCGAATGCCCAAGAAACAGCATTAGAACCTGGACGCAACTGCTCGAGCTTCGCGCGGCTCTTCTCCGTGAGTTCAGCCAGCTTGCCTCCGCGCAGAGGCTCCATGACTATGATCGGGATGTCGAGGGAATTGAGCAGGTCGACCTTGGAACGCGCATCCTGGAAATCCCAATCAACCCAGTTGAGCTGGATTTGGCAAAACTCCATATGCTCGCCAAACCTGTCGAAGAAGGCCCTCATCGTCTCTGCTGTTCCATGCGTCGATAGACCCAGGTGCCGGATGACACCCTGCCTCTTCTTCTCGAGCAGGAACTCCATGAGCCCCAGTTCCTCCGAAAGAGTGCTCTCCAAGTTCATCTCGCAAACATTGTGGAACAAATAGAAGTCGAAGTAGTCGAGC
>JAFWGD010000064.1 GCA_017515355.1 Coriobacteriales bacterium | reverse complement strand
TGACCTCCTGGATCTCGAGCTCGTCGGCTTCCTGCATGGCCTCGGGGGTCGGCCACCTGTCGAAGAGCTCCGGGGTAACCTTGTTGACCGCCTTGTCGGTGGTTTGCGCGGAAAGGAGCGTTGCGATGACCATCTGGAACGGCGTGTCGAAGTCGAGGTATCCCTTCGTCTGAGGATAGTGCTCGAACATCCGCTGGGTAACGATCTTGGCGCGCTCGATCCTAGCCGCCTTGCTCTCGCGTGGCATATCGCTTCCTTCCCGTTCGCGCGCCCTCCAACTCGCCATCGGGCGCGGCCTCCATCCAGTACGTTGGATTATAATTTCCTAGTTGCCAAATGACCAAGCTTTCGGGTTGTTAGAGATGCTGATAGATTCGCTGATACCCATATTCGACCGCGCACCCGAAGCGCGAAAGCTCTTCGAGGCGCTCGACTCGCGTCAAAGCGCATCGTTCGGCGTTCCTCCGATCGGCAGGTCCTTCGTCCTCGCATGCGCCTTCGCGCGCGATCCCAGGCCGATGCTCGTCTTGGTGGCAGGGGAGGAAGCCGCCGATCGGATCGCCTCCGGGCTAACGCTCTATCTCGGGCGAGAGAAGGTTGTCAGGTACCTGCCCAATCAGACGAAGCCATGGGATGAGGAGGATTGCGGCACTGCGGTGCTGGGCAAGCGCGCCCATGCGCTCCATGCGCTCTCGAATGGCGAGGAAAGGATCGTCGTCGCCTCCTCGCGGGAACTGCTGCGATGCATGCCCCCGAAGGGCAGGATGCGCATAGACCCGCTGGTCATCCGTGTGAACGAGGAGATCGATGGCATCGAATTCGAGCAGCTTGCAGGTGCGCTCATCGAGCTCGGGTACGAGCGCTGCGAGAGCGCGATGGAACAGGGCACCTTCTCGATAGCGGGCGGTACGATCGACATCTTCGGAAGCGACGCGGATTGCCCTGCGCGCATCGAGTTCTTCGGCGACGAGGTGGACAGCATCCGAAAGATCATCCCTTCCACCGGACAAACCGTATCCGACATCGATGCGCTCGAACTCTATCCTGCACGAGAATTCATCGTCACCGCGCGCGACATCGAGTTCGCCGAGCGCAGCCTCAGGCGCCGCGGCATCCTGACGCATGAGATCCAAGCCGATCTCGAGACGATCGCCGAGTTCGGAGTCCACGGCTCGAACAGGCAATACCTTCCGATCCTCTTCGACGGCCGCTCCACGCTGCTCGACTACAAGAGCGCCGACACGCTAGTCGTCATGCTCGAGCCGCGCTCGCTCTACGACGATTCCTCACGGTATTTCGACGAGCTCAAGGGCTCGGCCAAACGCGCGAAGGCGCGATTCGACGGGCTTTACGTCCATCCCAGCGAGCTCGACTTCGGCGAGAACCAGTCGCTGACCCTGCTCTCGCTGATCAGGAGCAAGGCTAGCATCGCGGAAGACCTCAAGATGCGTCACGCCGAGTCGCTTCGTTCCGAAGAGCGCTTCCTCTCCCAGGCCCGCTCGCTCATCTCGAAGAACTATCTCATCGTGCTCGGAATCTCCGACCGCGCGGTACGCGAGGATGTCGAACTCATGCTCGTCGACGCGCACATACCGATCAACGAGGTGCTCGGAGGCAAGCGCGGATTCATGCCCAATGTCGTCAACATCTCCGATAGCACGATCCCGATCTCGCTTATCATCCCGAAGGCACGCCTCGCGGTGCTCAACGTGGACGATTCCACGCTAGGGCTCAGCGCATCGTCCACCTCCGACACCGCGCTGCTGGCTGCATCGCTGCCGTACAAGCCTGGCGATTACGTCGTCCACATCAAGTACGGTGTCGCGCTCTTCAAAGAGATGGACAAGCAGACCGTTGCAGGGATCAACCGCGATTATCTCGTCCTCGAGTACGCCGAGGGAGACAAGCTGTACATCCCGGTCGAACAGATTGGGAAGATCTCGAAGTACGTTGGCGCAAAGGGGACCGAGCCCACGCTGACGCGCCTGAACACCAACGAGTGGGCCAGGGCACGCAAGAAGGCCTCCGCATCGGCGAAGAAGCTGGCATACGACCTCGTCGACCTCTACGTTCGCCGATCCTCGACGCAGGGGTTCGCATACGGGCCCGACAACGAGATGCAGCGCGAGATGGAGGCGATGTTCCCATACGAGGAGACGACCGACCAAGCGAAGGCGATCGCCGACGTCAAGGCCGACATGGAGTCCTCGAAGCCGATGGACCGCCTGATCTGCGGAGATGTCGGCTTTGGCAAGACCGAGGTTGCCATCAGGGCCGCATTCAAGGCGGTTCAAGCGGGCAAGCAGGTCATGGTCCTCTGCCCGACCACGGTTCTCGCGCAGCAGCACTTCGCGAGCTTCCACGATCGTTTCGACCCATTCGCCATCGAAGTGCGCGTCCTCTCGAGGTTCTGCACCGCCAAGGAGTCCAGGGAGGCGGTCGAGGGCTTTGCCAAGGGGACCGTCGACGTCCTCATCGGGACGCACAGGCTGCTTTCGAAGGACGTGAATCCCCAGGACCTCGGGCTGATCATCGTCGATGAGGAGCAGCGTTTCGGGGTTTCCCACAAGGAGCAGATGAAGAACCTGCGCGAGCACATCGACGTGCTCACGCTGACCGCTACGCCCATTCCG
>JAFWGD010000007.1 GCA_017515355.1 Coriobacteriales bacterium | reverse complement strand
GGCGCGCGAGGCGATGGCCGAATCTATTCGCAAAAAGGCGACCAAAGGGGTGGCGGATTCGGCATTGTGAGATTTTTGGACAAGTCGAACGCTCCAGTCCCCAGCCAGCAACAGGCTGTTTCTCGACGGAGCGCCTCCAAGCTGGGAAAATTGCAGGAGAGACGGGATGAGAGGAGGCGCAATGGCGCTTGGAGATACGATTGCGAGGCTTCGGCAGGCCAGCGGCCTTTCGCAAAGCGAGCTGGCTGAGATGCTCTATGTCACGAGGCAGGCGGTTTCACGCTGGGAGAACGGCGAGACCACCCCGGGAATCGACATGTGCAAGCTTATAGCGGTGACGCTCGATGTGCCGATTTCGAGCCTTCTCGAGATGCCGAAAGTCGGGGAGGGGCCGTTGGGCTCCGCATCCGAGCCCGCAGGCGCTGGCGATGGCGATGCCGAGGGGCTGATCGAAGGATGCGCTCCGTTCCTCTCGCGCTATGCGGGGACGTCCATCGACGAGTCGGTCTCCTTCCTTGGCGCGATTCTCCCCGCGTTGGAGCGCTGGAGGGCCGTGAGCGCCAATGAGCGCGAGTATGGCGCCGAGGCGCGCGAGCGCTATGGCGACGAGGCGGTCGATTCCGCGAACGAAAGGCTGCTTGCGATGGACGAGCGCGAATGGAAGGGCGTAGGAGAGCTGGAGCTGGCGATAATCGAGCAGCTCAAAGCTGCGATGGCCACGGGAGATGCCGCTGGGGTTGCGGCGTGCGAGCTTGCAGCGATGCATGCCAAGTGGATCTCGATGCAATGGGGCGAGGGTGCCTACAGCGCGCAGGCGCACAGGGGGCTGGCGCAGGGCTATCTCAAGGATCCGCGGTTCGTGGCCTACTACGACGAGAGAGCGGGCAAGGGGGCCACGCGCTTCCTGACCGACGCCATCCTGGCGAACATCGGCTGATTCGCCCGCCGTTTCTCTGTGCGGCAGTACGCAATATAATGCTGTTGATGTTCTGATTCGGGGGAAGCCGTCGCATTCTATGCAGCGGCAACTGCAAACGCAGGGCAAACAGGAGGCGTGCGCCATGGATCTTATCGAGAAGTTCGGTCCGGTAGCAGCGGAAAAATCAATCAACCAGTACTGCCCGCCCAAATGCTTCGAGCTCGCGGGAAGGGAATTCCGATTCGTTCTGGATACCGGAGAGGAAGCCGGCGAGTATCTGCTCAAGATAGCAGATGGAGTGGAGTTGGAGTGGAGCTTCCGCGGCAGCCCGATGAAGCGGGAGGCGTACGAATGCAGGAAGTCGGACGACTGGACGTACCTGCTGACCTTCGTCATCGACGGCACGGAGCATCGGGAGAACCACACCTTCGTGATCGACCTGGAGCAGGAGCTGGTGACGTTCCTGCTGTGCAAGGCGGGGGAGAACCCATACTATCCGTACATCATCGAATCGCGCTTCGGCTTCGGGTACATCGCCATCGAGGGCAAGGAGCACACAGGCATCAGGCGCCATGGCTTCACCAACAATGTAACCGGCACCAGCGTTCGCTGGGTGTACGGGCACAACATGTCCACGGTCCACATCTATCACGACCCGCATTGGTACCGCATCACGTACCCGAGGAGCGCGGTGGACACGCAAGAGGTGCCGGATTCCACCAAGGAGCTGCGCGAGTTGATGCAGGAGATGCCTAGCAGCGACGAGCAGGCCTATTACGTCAAGATCAAGGAGGCCATGTATCCGGTCAGCGTCACGGAGCAGAACCTGGAGAAGATCCTGGCCGAGCGCTTCGGCTTCCGCAGCGACACTCTGTGCTTCCTGGACAACTGGGACCGCATGTACAGCGTCGGTCGCGCTTTCGGGAAGAAGACCGTCGACGGGGAGGACCGCAACCTGTTCATCATGATCGGCAAATACGGCATGCCCGAGGAGGTCGACCCTGGTTTTTTTACCAATCCGAACCCGTATCTGGTCTGAGTGAGGCTTAGGCGGATGCGGTGAGCTAGCGTCGGGAACGGGCCGCTAGCCCTCCTGCGCCAGCTTGGCCTTGCGTCCCATCTCCACGTAGCCTTCCGCGTTGAGGCGGTTCCCTTCGATGTCCTTTTCGGTTGCCTCCCTGCGAATCTTCGCGGGGTTTCCGAACGCGACGCTGTTGTCGGGAATCACCGTCCCTTGCGTGACCAGCGCTCCCGCCCCCACTATGCAGTTCTTGCCGATCTTCGCTCCGTTGAGGACCGTTGCCCCCATGCCGATCATGGAGTTGTCGCCGACAGTGCACCCATGGACGATCGCTCCGTGCCCGACGGTGACTCCATTGCCAACCGATATGGGGAATCCAGGGCCGCAGTGGAGGACGCAGTTGTCCTGGATGCTGGTGCCCTCGCCAACGACTATCGGGCCGATGTCTCCGCGCAGTACGGCGTTGTGCCAGACGTTGCAGTCCCTTCCCAAGGTAACGTCGCCCACGATTATCGCTCCCTGGGCTATGAATGCGCT
>JAFWGD010000063.1 GCA_017515355.1 Coriobacteriales bacterium | reverse complement strand
GACTTCAGGATGCTGCTTCCGCGTGCGAGCTTCTTCGTCCACCATGGCGGCCAGAATTCCGTGATGGATGCGCTCGCAAATGGTGCTCCGCAGGCCATCGTGCCGGGCCGCGTCTTCGAGCGCATCTTCAATGCGGAGAGCGTGGAGCGCACGGGCGCTGGAATCAAACTCGACATGTTCGATGCCGCATCGCTGAAGGCTGCCTACGAGTCAATCCAGAGCAGCGGATCATATGCAGAATCCGCCCTTGAGCTGCGCAAACAGCTTGCAGGTTTAGGTGGAGCGGATGCAATCGTCTCTGCAATCTCCAGCCGAATTGCCCGTTAGAGGTCGACTCGCTCGAAGCGCTTCTCCGAAAGCTTCAGCCCAGCGAATGTCATCACCGCGAATAGCATGATTCCTGCGATGAGCGCGATGAGCTGCAGCGGGTCGTAGGCGTTGGAGTTGAGCGCCTCGAGCCCGGGAATGTGGTGCAGCACCTCCGCAAGGCTCACGATGATCGTCGTGATGACGATGTATATCACGAACGCCCCGCCGAACTTGTACGCGGTCTTGAAGAACCCTGCGATGAAGGCGAGGTTGAACAGCCCGAAGATGATGAGCATATAGCCCAGGTAGGCCAGATTCGCATTCATCATGGCGTTGAATCCGTAGGGGCCTGCGTCGCCGACCACCAGCATCCGGATGGCGACGAACGCGATGCTCACCGCAAAGGCCATTCCCTGTATGACCAGCGTGAACGCGAACTTCCCGCGCACCACGTCGTGCTTTGCGATGGGCAGCAGCGAGCTGTAGACGATGTCGTTGCTCTCGCGCGCCGTCTGGAACGAATGGAAGATGCCGAAGCAGACGAAGAACGCGCCGACGAGGATGGGGTATTGCGGAATGAACGCCATCAGCGTGAACACGATGAAGATATAGGAGAGCTTCGAGGCGGAAAGCCTCATCTCCTTCGCGAGCAGCTTAGACATGGATCTCCCTCCTCTCGTGCTCGAGCATGTAGTCCTCGATTGGCATGCCGAGCCCTTCGCGCGTTCCGGTATAGATGATCTTGCCCTCCTTGATATAGGTGACGTCGTGCGCGCATTTGTCGAGGTCGCTCGTGATGTGCGTCGAGAAGAGGATGGCCACGCCCTTCTCCGCGAGCTGCTCGAAGATCATCAGCAGCTCGTCGCGCGAGATGGGGTCGAGGCCGCTCGTGGGCTCATCGAGGATGAGCAGCTCGGCGCGGTGGCTCAGCGCCAGCGCGATGGAGTACTTGACCTTCATGCCTTCGGAGAGCTCGCGCGGGGACTTGCTCTCATCGAGTCCGAAGACATCGAGATAGTGCCGATAGGAATCCTCATCCCAGGTGGGGTAGAAGGTCTTCGTGACCTCCGAGATGAGCTGGATGCGCTTGCGCTGGTGGTAGCCAGCGGTGCTCACCACGTAGCCGATGCGCTGCTTTATCTGCGTCTGGTTGGTGCGCGCATCGAGCCCGAAGAAGCGCACGTCGCCAGCGCTGGGATGAGCCAGGTCGAGCAGGCACTTGAGCGTGGTGGTCTTGCCGGCTCCGTTGCGCCCGATGAATCCCATGATGTGCCCAGCCTCGATCGAGAAGCCGACGTTGTCGAGCCTGAAGCTGGGGTAGGCCTTGCAGAGGCCGCTGACCTCGAGAACCGCCGTCATTGCTCATCGTCCTCTCTGAACACTTGGGCCATGATCCTGTTGAACTGTCCCTTGGGCGGGATGGCGATGCCGCGCTTGGTGTCGCCGAGCAGCAGCAGCGTGTCGCCCGGCTCGATGCCGAATAGCTCTCGCGCCTCTTTGGGTATGACTATCTGGCCCTTGGCCCCAACGGTTGCGGTCCAAGCGAATCTGTTTCCCGGGCTCTTCATGTGCTCCTCCCTCTGCTCCAGAACTTCTAAAACGGTATGATTTGTTATACAAAGTATACCAAACGCACACAGAATATCAAGCTTTCCGAGGATAGGGGGGCTATTCAGCAGCGGCCTATAGCGCCTCGAAGCGCCTGCATCCGCTGCGCTTGAGCCAGAGCCTGAGCGCCACCGTGGCTGCGCAGAAGACCGCGATCACGATGATGAAGTAGAGGGTGAACCCTGTGATATGGCCCACCAAGAAGAAAACCCCTCCCAAGATCAAGCCCGATACCGCCCCGATGATCAAGGAGAAAAGGACGGCCATGCCGCGCTTGACAGGGACGACCTCGCTGGTCCACGTGAGGTTGGGCCACAGGACTCCCAGCGTCAGGTCGCAATGGGACTGAAACAGCGCGAATACCTGGGGAACCAACAGCAGCATCAGCGCTTCCACCAGAGTGCAGCTGACTGCTATGACCGCGCAAACGCTGCAGAATAGCGCGGGCACCGCCGTGAGGATGTACTGCATGTTGGCTTTCGATTGCAGGATCTGCCAAGACGAAACCGGCAGGGACCGCACGATCCAAAGGCTCTTGCCTTCGAGCGAGACGGAGGGTGCTGCCGTGTCGATCATGACCGACATCATGCAGATGCAAGTTGTCAGCAAAATTGCCGTAGCACCGGGAATGCCCGCGAAGAACAAATGCAATGCGACGGAGACGGTGCTGCCCTGCCACAGGATCAGCACTCCTGCCAAAACCAGGAACACGATGCCAAGACCGGTGTTGATCATGTAGTTGGCACTCGAGGTGAAGCGGGTGAATTCCTTCATCAGCAGCGCGAACGCGGGGCTCTTCTGCTTCGTCTCCTTCTCGCGATACACTGCCTTCTTCTGCTTGCCGCTGCTTGTTGCGATGTGCAGGAAGCTGCGCGATATCACGATCCAAGTCAGCACGAGCAAGATTGCGCAGACCGCAGCGAATCCAGCAAGCGCAAGCCAGCCACCATCCGCTGCCAGTCCGAACCAGTAAAGCAGGGAAGATGACTCCTGAATGAGTTCGCCGTAGTAGATGGCGTTGGTGGCGATGTCCTCTATCAGATTTCCGAAGCTGGAGACGAACAGGAAGTAGATGGCGAGAAAGGCCAGCACGCCAAAGGCTGCAACGAAGCTCTTGCGGCGGAACTTGAGGTTGATCTTCGCTATTACCCAACCTATCAGGCACGACAGAGCCAGCACGAGCGCCGTGATCAAGATTGCCCAGATTAGGCCTGTCATCACCAAGGCGGCACTGAGCTCCACCGTGACCCAGTGCACGATCAATGTGGGTACAAGCACCACGACGGTGTACATCAACCCGAGCAGATAGACGTTGAGCAGGCGCGATATGAGGATGGTCTTCATGGGTATCGGCAACGACAGCAGCAAGTCGTTGTCCTTTGCCATGTAGATGCTGGAGAAGCTGTTGAGGGCCGCACCGAATGCGCCGAGCAGCACCGCGATGGCGCCCATGATGACGAAGTACAGCCAGCCCGCGCCGCTGCTCGTGAGAGGATCGCAGAGCACGATGGCGAGTCCCGTGAACATTCCGCCGAGGACTACCACCATGAGAAGCGCGAAGAGCGCGAACCTGATTGCGGTCGAGGCCTTTGAGCGCGCATTGCCCGTCTTGGCATCGAAGAAGTAGCCGCGCCAGACCTCCAGCAGTTGCTTTTTGAGCAGAATCCAGACCATTATTGCGCCTCGAGCTCCAGGAAGACGCTCTCGAGGGACTCGTCGCCCTTGACTTCCTCCATCGTGCCGGACCTGATCAGACGACCCTGCTTGATGATCGCCACCTTGTCGCAGAGCTTCTCGGCCACTTCGAGCACGTGTGTCGAGAAGAAGATCGCCGCGCCGTGGTCGCATGCCTCGCGCATCATGCCCTTCATCAGGAAGGATGCCTTGGGGTCGAGGCCTACGAAGGGTTCGTCCATGACGATGAGCTTCGGGTCGTGCAGCCACGCCGATATGAGGGCGAGCTTCTGCTTCATGCCGTGGGAGTAGGTCGCGATGGGCTGGGCGAGGTCGTCGGTGAGCTCCAGACGCCCCGCGAGGTCGCGAATCCGCTTCTGGCGCAGCTCCTCGCCCACCCCGAATATGTTAGCGATGAAGTTCAGGTACTTGATGCCGCTCATGAACTCGTAGAGGTCGGGATTGTCGGGGATGTATGCCATCTGGCTCTTGCAGGCGATCGGGTCATCCACGATGGAGACGCCGTTAACGTAGATCCTTCCGTTGTCGAACTCCTGGATTCCGGCAACCGAGCGCAGCGTGGTTGTCTTGCCCGCGCCGTTGTGCCCGATAAAGCCGTAGATCTCGCCAGGGGCGATGTGCAGGCTCAGGTTGTCTACGGCGACCTTCTCGCCGAATGTCTTCGTCAGGTTCTCGATCCTTAGCATTCTCTCTTGCCTTTCCGAGGGGCGGCGGTCGCCAGCCAATATGGGTTAAAAAGCAACCGTATCAATATTATGCGATTCATATGCAATTTTCAGTACCTGCCATTGAGTTGGCGGCGTGACAGCTCTATTGCGTGGCCTCTACGCTCCGTAGGTTTACACGGGTGCTCGTTGGCCGCAGTATGTTCTTGCAAGCAAAAGCGCAGAGGGGGCACAGAAATGGACAAGTACGTAACCGGAGCGATCATCAAACGCCTGAGGGAAGGGCGCGGCATGACCCAGGCGGACCTGGCTAGCCAGCTCTTCGTCAGCGAGAAGGCTGTCTCCAAATGGGAGACCGGCAAGGGCTATCCCGACATCTCGATCCTAGAGGATCTGGCCTCAGCGCTGGGGATTTCCGTCATCGAGCTCTTCGCTGGCAGCGATGTCTCCAACCAAAACCGCGCCTTCGACATGAAGCGCACAGTGTTCTACGTGTGCCCGGTGTGCGGCAACGTCATCGCGTCGACGGGTGAGGCCGTGGTCAGCTGCTGCGGAGTGACGCTGCCCGCGCTCGAGGCCGATGAGCCCGACGACGAGCACTCCATTTCCATTTTCACGGTTGAGGACGAGTGGTTCGTGCGCGTCGAGCACCCCATGGACAAGCGGCACTTCATCTCCTTCATAGCTGCGGTGGGCGACGCTGGTGTGGATGTCCGCAAGCTCTATCCGGAGGGATCCGCCGAGTGCAGGTTTCCCAAGCGCATGATCAGGTACGTATATTGCTATTGCAATCGCGACGGGCTGTTCAGGGTGAAGCTGTGATGCGGCAGTGCAGCCCGCTCAGGCGAGGTTGATGTATAATCGCAACCGTAGTTTGGTCCGGACCTCCAAGGGGATGTCTTTTTGGTCCTTGTTCTGTAGAAGAACGCCAACCGAATAGCCTTTCGCCGAGCAGCGCAAAAGCCCTGCTCTTGTTGGCGTGCGCACATTCCAATAGGCAACACGCTTCTACAGAAAAGAGAGACATCATGACTACGTTCCCGAAATCGGAGACCTTTCCCACTTGCATCGTGCGCTCCAAGATCATGGGGCCGAACCCGCTGAAGCTCTGCGAAGAGCTGCTCGAGGGAGCTGAGCTCGCATCTGGCTCGGTTGTGCTCGACTTGGGCTCCGGCACTGGCATCACCAGTGCCATGCTCGCTCGCGAATACGGCCTTTTCACCTATGCCGTCGACCTCTGGAGCGACCCTGGCGACAACATGCGCTTCTTCGAGGAACTGGGGCTGAACAACAGGCGGATCTGCCCGCTCAAGGCCGATGCCTCGCAGGGGCTGCCCTTCGCCACGGGGTTCTTCGATGCGGTGGTCAGCATCGATTCCTACAACTACTTCGGCCGCGATCCGCAGTATCTGGGAGAGCGTTTGCTGCCCTATGTCAAGCACGGCGCCAAGATCTATCTGGCCATCCCTGGCATGGTTCGCGATTGCCATGACGCGCTGCCGTCCGAGCTCCTGCTCAGCTGGACGCCGGAGCAGCTCGAGTATATGCACGACATCGACTGGTGGCGCGCCATGATCGAGCCTACCGAAGGCGTGGAAATCGTAGATATGCGCGAGCTGCGTTGCCATGAGGAGGCTTGGGCGGACTGGCTCGCATGCGACAACGAATACGCTGTGGGCGATCGTACTTCGATGGAGGCGGGAGCTGGCAAGCTGCTCAACAGCATCGGCATAGTGTTGCGCAAGCTCTAGATTGCTCGTCGAGACTTGGGTCGAGGGTGCAAGCCGCCCTCGACCTGCTCAGATTCGGGCTATGCTTTGTCCTTTTGGGCTATCGAAGATATAATGGTCCTTGCGGAAAAGCACTGGGAAAGAGCCTGGCATGGATTATTCACGCAAGGAACCGCCAACTGGCATCGGGGCGTTCGGTGAACTCGATGCGAGCATAGAGCGCATCGAGCAGTCCGGCTCGTGCAGCGTCTATCGCGTGCAGCCTGAGCAGGGCGAGGGCACGCTGACGGTCTATGAGCTCGCCCCTGGCATCACCATTTTCTTCTACGATTTCAGCGACATCGGCTCAATGCAATCCTACTTCAGCCTCAAATCGAATTCGGAGACGCTGGTGCTCGACTATTGTCGAGAGGGATGCCTCGAATGGAATG
>JAFWGD010000062.1 GCA_017515355.1 Coriobacteriales bacterium | reverse complement strand
GTGGTCGCAATGAGAGGGCGCGAGGTCCCCGCGCCTGACCAGGTCGGGCGCCTGGGAGTAGATGGCCTCCATCAGCTCATCGAGAGTGAAGTGGTCGACCGGGCTCGCCAGCTCCGAGAATCCGGTGCGCCCCATGAGCGCCGCCGGCTGGAAGTGGACCCCTCGCACCACCGGGGACTTCTCGAGCGCGAAGCGGATGATGCTGCCGATCTGCGAATCGTTGACTCCGCGCACGATGGTCGGCACCAGCACGACTCCGACCTCCGCCTCGGCGCAATTCTCTATCGCCGCGAGCTTGGCCTCGAGCAGCCTCTCGTTGCGAAGCCGCAGGTAGATGCCATCATCGAGCCCGTCGAAGCCCATGAAGACGAAGGTGAGCCCGGCATCGCGCAACTCGAGCAGGTAGTCGAGGTCGGAGGCGATGCGCTTGCCGTTGGTGTTCAGCTGGATGGCGTCGAGGCCGTTCGATTTCGCATGCTCGATGATGTCGGGGAGGTCGTCTCGCACCGTAGGCTCGCCGCCGGAAATCTGCAGGATGGGATTGCCGATGTCTGCGATCGCATCGATCTGCCTGCAGATCTTCGAGAAACTCACGTTGCCTGGCGCGACTTGGCAGGAGTCGTCGTGCGCGTAGCACACCGAGCATGCCGAATCGCACTTCGAGGTGACCTCCACGAGCGCGAAGGCGGCCTCCTGCTCGCAGCAGCCGAAGAGGTCGCAATCGGCTGCGCTCTCGCCCAGGTCCAGATACCACTGCGAGAAGTCCTCGAATCCGTTCCAGACCACCGCCGAGCTCTCGCCGCAATCGGGGCAGCTCTTCTCCATCAGCACCTGCGAGCCATGGCGCACGTAGCGCCCGGGAATCTGGCGCATGCAACTCGGGCAAAGCGACATCGCCTCGCCCAGAACCTCTCCGTCCATGCCTCTCGCTTCCTGCAAAGCGCTCCCTTTTCGTCGCGCGATGGTTTGCCCAACGCTTCAATTATAATTCGCTATAGCGAGTTCGACGCGAAGGGCGTCGGCGGGAACGGGGGCTGGTCAGATGTCTGAAATCGCTATGGACGGCAAGGCAATGCTCGGCTACGGGAACATGCGCATCCCGATGCACGAGGACGGAACGATCGATTACGAGACCACGTTCGCGATGGTCGACAAGTACATGGCATCGGGCTACAGCTACTTCGACACCTGCTACGTCTACGAGGGCTCGGAGGCCCTGCTCAAGGAAGCGCTCGTCGATCGCTATCCGCGCGAGAGCTTCCACATCACGACGAAGACCTCGACCATCATCTGCGAGACCGAAGAGGAGATGAAGGCGCAGTTCAGCACCTCGCTGGAGCGCCTCGGCGTCGATTACGTCGACACCTACTTCATCCACTTCGTCACCGACAGGGTCATGGAGAAGATCGAGAGGTTCCACGCATTCGACTGGCTGCGCGAGCTCAAGGCCAAGGGGCTTGCGAAGAGCATCGGCTTCTCGTTCCATGGGTCTGCCGAGCTGCTCGAGCGCCTGCTCTCCGAGGAGGAGGGGATCGACATCGTGCAGCTGCAGATCAACTACCTCGACTGGGAGGACAAGAAGGTCCAGAGCCGCAGGATGTACGAGATCGCGCGCACCCATAACGTGCCCATAGCCGTCATGGAGCCCTGCAAGGGCGGCTGGATCGCCGCGGAGGAGTCGGATGCCGCGAAGGTGCTTAAGGAGGCCAATCCCGATGCATCCGTCGCTTCGTGGGCATTCCGCTTCGTCGCTGGGCTTCCGGGCATCTACGTCATCCTCTCGGGCATGGGCAGCCCCGAGCAGGTCGAGGACAACCTCGCCACCCTCAAGGACTTCACCCCGCTTTCGGAAGAGGAGCGCGCGCTAACGCTAAAGGTCGTCGACATGATCAATGCGATTCCGCGCGTCCCGTGCACCAAATGCAAGTACTGCACCAACGTGTGCCCCAAGAAGCTCAACATCCCGAAGCTCATGGAGACCTACAACAACCTGATCGTCTTCAACGCGCTCGAGAGCTCCAGGTATGTCTACGACATGATGATCCCGAATCCGAACAAGAGAGCGAGCGCGTGCATCGGGTGCGGCAAATGCGCCGAGATGTGCCCGCAGAACATAGACATCCCGAATTACCTCAAGGTGCTGGTCGAGAAGCTCGAGAACTGATCTCTTCCCGCCAAACAAGCAAACATTCACGCTCCAAGCTTGCCAGACCAGGCGCTTGGAGCGCATTCGGT
>JAFWGD010000061.1 GCA_017515355.1 Coriobacteriales bacterium | reverse complement strand
TCGAATCCGTTCGGTCTCGTATTCGAGCATCAGAACGTCTTCGATATCGCGATGGACGAGCACATCAAGTACGGAAGGATCCTTGCTGAGAGGCATCGCGCAGGCGATTTCGACTAGGATTCCTTTCAAATCTGGCAAGCGAGCCCCGCATCGGCATCTGCCCTTGCGGGGCTTTCGTTTTGCTTGGGGAGGGCCAAGGTCCTTCTTCTCGTTTGGCCAAACCCCTGAGATTGTTGTAGACTTGGGTCGTGAGGCAGCAATATCTGGAGGGGCTCGTGTACTGCACGAATTGCGGAACTGAGTTGGTCGATGGCGCGAAGTTCTGCACGGAGTGCGGGACTCCCGTCGATGACGCGCTGGCTGTTCCGTCCTCTTCAGAGTATGCGATCGATTCAGAAACTGGCGACGCCGCCATAGCCGAAATCGTTAGCGTCGAGGGCGCAGAAGACGATTCAGCCAAGCCAGCGCCTCCTGTCAAGAAGCCGAAGAAGTCCAAGCTGAATGCGGGCAGCTCGCTGCTGGTGCTAGCGGCATTCCTGCTCGTGATGGCGCTGCTTTCCTGGCTGCTGTTCATCGCGCTCGATCTTTCGAAGGCGATTTCCGAAATCGGATCCCTTCTCACTGGGATGATGTCGGTTCTCGGCGCGGCGATCTTCGTCCTTGCAGGTCTAATTCCCGCTTTTTGCGCGCTCATCGCCTTCATGCAGGCCATCAAACCCTTCATCTCGAAAGACCATGGCATACCGTCATCGCGCGGTGCATTCGCATGGGTTCTCCTGTGCCTGAGCGCAATCGTCCTTTGCGATTGCATCGCTTTCAGAGGGGCGAGCTTCGCTGGCCTTCTGCTCCTTGGAAGGTTGGTTGCCGAAACCTATCTCCTTCCATCGATAATCAGCATCGTCTGCTCCGCGCTCGCGATCTTCAGCCTGATAGGGGCCAGGCTCCGCAGGCTCGAAATAGCTTCGGCCAAGTCGCAATCCAATGAGGAGGCTGACGATGAAGAGTAAGAGGATTATCGTCGCGTTGGTCTTCGTATTGTTGATCGTGGCCTTGGCGATTGCGGGTGGATTCGCATTGCGGCACTTCGCGTTGCCCAGCGGGGCTCCCGAAGAGCCAGCGAGCGAGCAGCCGAGCGTTCCAACCGAGAAGGTCGATCGCCTTGACGATGCCGCTGCATATTTCGAGCAGAACTCCCAGGTCATCGAAACCATCTACGCTCCCGATTCTCCATCGACGATGACCGAGGAATCCGCAAGCTCGGAGCTGCGGAGTCGTGGCTTTGGAGATTGCGTGGCGACTACGGAGTACTCGATGGATGGCGAGTACTACGAGGCGGATGAGATCAGCTCGAGCTCGTCGAGCAAGCATCCGACATACGAATGCACCTACATCACCCCCGATGGCGATGCTTGGACGATCATGCTCTATAACGGCATGATCATGGCCAATCCTGTCAGCTATAACCTTGGTGGCAACGCTGGAGACGTGATGGTCATCGTCTCGGAGAGCGAAAGCGTGATGAGCTATGACAGCGCGTCGAATTGCTTCTTCCACACCATCCCCAATCCCGATGCGCTCAAGGTCCTCAAGGTCGATCGCATCGATGCTGCGACGCTCGACTCGCTGACCCCCGACAAGATCGGAGGGCAGCTATGATCGCCAAGGTGCTCTCGCGTGCCAGCCGTTTGGTTGCGGCAGCTTTGGCAGCTTCTCTTCTGGCGTTGCTGATGCTGCTTGCGGTGGATTCCTCGGCTTACGCATACGACAAGGATGGCAACCCGGTCGTTGTCTCCCTCGGCGATTCCTACTCTTCTGGCGAGGGCATCGAGGAATTCTACGATCAGGGGATGGACAAGAAGGACAAGGCCAAAAGCCAGGACTGGGCTGCCCACAGGTCCACGGAATCCTGGAGTGGGCAGCTGAAGATAAAGTCGCAGGATGGCGGCGGATTCCTAACGATGCGCGACAACAAGGGCGAGAATTGGTTCTTTGCGGCGAGTTCGGGTGCGGAGGTCCACAACCTTTGGGATAAGCAGGGAAAGCGCATCACGTACAAGGCGGGGTTGCCTGTCATGTTTCCCACGGTCGAGACCGACATCGATGCCCAACTTGGCATCTTCGATGACATCGAGTACGGCACGGTCGATTACGTGACGCTGACGTTCGGCGGCAACGACGTGGGATTCGTGCCCGTCATCACGGAGGCGGCCACAACGGGCGAGTATCTCAAGCCGAATTCGCTGGTCGACAAGCTCGACAACATCTGGGTGGAGTTCCATAAGAGCGGCGGAGTGCGCGAAAATCTGAAGAAGGGCTACCGGGCCATCGCCGAGAAGGCTGGTCCCCAAGCCAAGATCATAGTTGCCGGATATCCCAAGCTGCTCTATCCGGAGGGTGTCGACTTGGTATTCAGCGTCAAGGAAGCGAATCTGATCAACGAGTCGGTGACCGAATTCAACTACGAGATCAGGAACGCCGTAGAGGAGTGCCGCGCAGAGGGGATAGACATCTACTTCGTATCGGTCGAGGATGCCTTCGACGGCCATGGGGCCTACGCATCGGATAGCTACATCAATGGAATCGAGACGGTCCATGAGCAGGACTTAGACTGCCTCAACCCGATCAGCGCCTATTCGATCCATCCGAACAAGAAGGGCGCTG
>JAFWGD010000060.1 GCA_017515355.1 Coriobacteriales bacterium | reverse complement strand
TCGTCGTCCATCGCGGCTGCCGCTTCCGGCGGCCGCCCCTGGACCACGGATACGATGTATCCACGTCGGTATCCGGTTCTCAAGGTGCCCGGCCGGGGGGGATGCCCCCGCCCGTGTCGCCCGCCCATGCAAGGGCGCGCGAGAAACCACTCTACCCCCGAGGGGGCCTGCCGGCAACGTGCTTGCGGGCGAATGCCCGGACGCGCCGGCGAGCGGTTTTGCCTCCCATGAACGCCATGGGAAAACAACCACCAAAAATTGGTGGGAATTGAAATTATACGCTCTTTTGCGACAATGGAAGCGGGAAATTTTTAAATGACGGGATTTTTTTATGAATTCTTTTGGTAAGCCGCAACTTGAGTACTTTGGACATGCAAGTTTCAAGCTCAAATCTGCGGCGGGCGCGGTTTGCTACGTCGATCCGTTTGCAAATGGAGACTATTCGGAGCCTGCCGACCTCGTGTTGATCACGCATGAGCACTTCGATCACAACCAGATCGACCTGGTCGAGCTCGGCCCGGGAGCATCGGTGCTGAGGGCTGCGAACATGAGCTCAACTCTGGATGGCGCCCATCTATACGGCCAGGCGCTCGTCGGCCCGTTCGCCGTTCACGCTGCCCCAGCTTACAACTCGAACCACCCCGCCGACAAATGCGTCGGCTATGTAGTGCGTGTCGACGGCATATCCATATACTTCGCGGGCGACACATCGAAGACCGAAGCGATGGGAACCGACCTGCGGCGCATGTTCCTCAACTACGCGTTCCTTCCCTCGGACGGCATATACAACATGGGAATAGAGGAGGCTGGCGAGTGCGCACGTGCGCTGCGGGCCAAGCACGTGGCGGCGATCCACACCGTTGGAGTGAGCAGTCCCGACAGCGTTGCGTTCGATGCGGAGAAGGCTGCTGCGCTCGACGCCCCCGGAGCCTTCGTCTTCGAGCCCGGAACCGTTATCGAGTTGCAGAGAAGCTAGCCGCGCGGGTGCGCGCGCATGTGCGTCTCCTTGAGATGCGCTGGGGAAAGGTGCGTGTAGATCTGAGTGGTGGAGAGGCTCGCATGTCCGAGCAGCTCCTGGACAGTGCGCAGATCGGCACCGCCTTCCAGCATATCGGTGGCAAAGGAATGGCGGAGGTCGTGCGGGGTAAGGTTTCCGTCGAGCCCGCTCTCTGAGAGCGTCTTCTTGAACATCTTCCTGATCGCATCGGTGCTGAACGGATTGCCGCGCGACGACAGGAAAAGCGAATCTGTTAGCCTCTGCCCCTTCGCTGCAAGCGTCGGGCGCGCGCTTTCGAGATAGCGCCTCAATGTGACGATCGCCATCTGGTGCACCGGGATGATCCGCTCCTTCGACCCCTTTCCCATCACCTTTATCTGCTGCGAGAGGAAATCTATGTCGCGCACGTTGAGGCCCGCGATCTCGGCGATACGCGCGCCAGAGGCGTACATCAGCTCGAGTATCGCGCGGTTGCGCATGCTTTCGGGGTCATCGCCGCTCCACACATCGAGGAGCTTGGCGATGTCGGCAGCGGGAATGCGATGCGGAAGCGCCTTCTCCTTCTTCGGGCCGCTGACCGCGGAGAGCGGATCCGCATCGAGCGCGCCTACGACCACCATCCATTTGTAGAACCCTTTGATGGCCGAGAGCCTGCGGTTGATCGTGTTGCGCGACAAACCCTCCCCATTGAGGAAGCTCAGATAGCTGCGCATTTGGCGATGCGTGATGTCGAGAGCATTCAGCTCGCGCTTTTCGAGCCACTCGGCGTAGTCCATCAAATCGCTTTCGTAGGCGTTGACGGTGTGCTCGGAGAAGTTCCGCTCAACCGAAAGCGAGCTCAGGTAGCGGGCCTCGAGGCTATCGGGGGCGAATTCGCGCTGCTCATGCGGATCAGGCACTGGGCTCGCCTCCTTCGAGGTAGCGCGCAAGCGCATCGGGAACGGCGATCTCCGCCGATCCTTCCAATAGGCCCAGCTCGATGAGCATGCCTCTGTAGGCCGCGATCGCCTCGCGCGCGCGTAGTGAATAGGCTGCATAGCGCTCGCGCTTGGATTTGATCCTGCGCTCGAGCGGCGGCATCAGCCCGCAATTGACATGCATCGGCTGGTAGCGCTCCGTCTCTGGGCTCGTGGCGTAGGCCATCAGGCTTCCGAAGAACGTTTCCCGCGGTAGAGCTGGAAGCTCCTTTCCCTCGAGCTGCGCATATGTTGCCAAAGCCGCCATGAGACCAGAGGCGATCGCCTCGCAGTACCCCTCGGTGCCGGTTATCTGCCCCGCGAATCTGATGGAGGGCTTTGCAGGAATCTCGAACGTCGGGCCGAGCGCTCTCGGCGAATCTATGAAGGTGTTGCGATGCATCACTCCGAACCGCTCGAACTCAGCGCCCTCGAGACCTGGAATCATCCTGAAGACCCGCTCCTGCTCGGGGAACCTGAGGTTCGTCTGGAAACCGACGAGATTGTACGCGCTGCGCCCGGCGTTCTCGGCTCGCAGCTGGACGGCGGCCCAAGGGCGACGCCCCGTGTTGGGGTCTGTGAGCCCCACTGGCTTCAATGGCCCATACCGCAGCGCATCCATGCCGGTTCGCGCAATCTCCTCGACAGGCTGGCAGGCCGAGAAGAGCTCCTTGCGCTCGAAGTCCCGCATCACCACGCGCTCCGCCACAATCAGTTCGTTGACGAATCGCTCGTAGGACTCCTTGTCGAACGGAGCATTGAGATAGTCTGCTCCCTCTCCCTTGTCATAGCGCGACTGCGCGAAGATGCGGCTGCGATCTATCGAATCCGCGGCGACTATCGGTGCGGCCGCGTCGTAGAAGGAGAGGAACTCGTTGCCAAGCTCGCGACGTATGGACTCTGCCAGCGTATCCGATGTTAGCGGGCCCGTAGC
>JAFWGD010000059.1 GCA_017515355.1 Coriobacteriales bacterium | reverse complement strand
CGCTCGGACCTACGAGCTGCGCAGCGAGATAGGTGTCCCTGCCCGAGCCGCAGCAAAGGTCGACCACCGTGCATCCCTCGAGTAGCGGGGGAATCGGCGCGCCGAATTCGTGAAAAGTGTTCTTGATCTCGCCGGATATGTTGAACATGATGTCGCGCGCCTCATTGGGAATCGTCCCGTTGGCGTCGCACGTGCGTGCCGTGGCCTGCGGGTCCCTGGGCATCGCCTTGGCGAGCTGGGCGTAGTAGTCCATGTATGGCGTGCCCTCGGCCTTCCTGTAGTAGCTCTCGTAATCCTTTGCCAGCATTTTCGATTTTCCTTTCCCGCAAGATGGTTTCACATTGGGATGAATGCGCTGATATCAGTGGGTATGCTCCTTGATGTAGTCGACATCGAGATCGACGAGCGTGCCATCGCCCTTAGCGAGCTTGGTGAAGCCCGCCTCGTAGAGCATGATGCGGCAATCGGTGAGGTCCATTCCACGGCTCGCGCTCGTTTCCTCGGCCGTATCGCGAGGATTGACGCCGGTCTCCGCAGTGATCAGGTTGGTTCCGGATACATAGCAGGCCTCGCAGGGCTCGTGATGCCCGATCCAGGGAAGCTTCTCGACATCGGCATGCGCCAGAACCTGAACCGCCGCAATCTGGGCGAGTCTGTAATGGCTGATCTCGCCCGTGCCCTCGAAGGGCGTTCCCGGGACGTTGATGCGCTTCATGACGCCGGTCTGGATGGGATTGGTCTTCCTCATGAGCATGATCTGCTCGGCAATCTGCTCGGGAGTATGCTCCGGGCCAATCGGCTCGACCGCATTGAGAACGTCGAGCCCGGCGTCGATTGCATTTTGGATAGTCTGCATGCGCGCCTTGGGATCGAGATTGGTGACCTCGCCCTCGCCCAACCTGCAGATATGGTAGACGCCATCGATTCCGGCCTCCTTCATCTTGAGGAAATCCTCGAGGCTCGAGTCGCCAACGTTGGAGTAGATGTTGGTGACCGATGGAGCGGTCTCGCGGACCAGCTTGATGATGCGGCAGTACTCGTCGACATCGTAGTCGGCCATAGCCATGATCCACAGGCCGAAGAGGTCGCCGTCCTGCGTGAAGCTCTCAGTAGCGGCGACGATATCCTCATCCGACATCTTGAAGGCCGGCATCTGCGTGTATTCCTGCGCGAACGCGCAGAAGCTGCAGTTCGCGGGACATGGATGACAGCTGACGCCGATCTGGGCGAAGAGCACTGCGGCGTTCCCGGTGCGGTTGCGCATCAGGCCATCGGCAGCCCCCCTCATAGCGCAAGCCTCGGGGCTCGCAGGATCGTATGAAAGCAGCTTGGCGCACTCCTCTTGCGTAGGCGCGATCCCCTGCCATGCGTTCTCGATAATCGTGTTTACGAATTCGTCATAGTAGACCATGTGGTTTCCCTCTCGAACTTGACTGACTTGCATGGCCCGTGAGCACCGTTGCTCCACAGGTGTTCATTGGGCTGAATCAATTATATGACATAGTCTAATAATTGTTAGTCACAATTTATGCGACTTGCAGCAACATGCCAGGAGCTCTTGCATCGAAGAATCCTCAAATCCACCGTCCATGGGGTAACATTAGAACAGGAATGAAATCGAAAAGGAGGAGCCATGGCAAGGTATCGTTGCCCTTTGTGCGGTTACATCTTCGATGAGGAGAAGGAAGGCAAGACCCTGGAGGAGATGGGCGTCTGCCCGCTTTGCAAGAAGCCCTACACAGATTTCGAACTGGTGGAGGAAGAGCCAGCCGAGGAGGCCAAGCCCGCTGCAGCTGCAACTCCAGCTCCAAGCGGCGATGCCTCAGACCTCTCCTACGATTCCGCGTTCAGCCGCAAGGACGATCACTTCCGCTACATGGACGAGATCCAGCAGATCGCAGTGACCGGCAAGACGATCCACGCAGCGATGGCCACAAAGCTGCCGCTCCCCTCTTGGGATGACATCCTGATGCTCGGTGCGCAGCTCGACCCCGCGCCACTCGACGACGGCGCGCCTGTGAGCACCGAAACCATCATCGGCCGCAACGCCGCAAAGCCGATGGTTCTCGCCACTCCGATATTCATCTCGCACATGTCCTATGGAGCGCTCTCGAAAGAGGCCAAGGTCGCTCTGGCGATGGGCTCGGCGCGTGTGAAGACCGCAATGTGCAGTGGTGAGGGCGGCATCCTGCCAGAGGAGCGCAACGCATCTTACAAGTACATCTTCGAGTACGTGCCGAACAAGTACAGCGCATCCAACGAGAACCTCAAGGATGTCGACGCGATCGAGATCAAGATCGGTCAGGGAACCAAGCCGGGCATGGGCGGTCACCTTCCCGGCGAGAAGGTCACGCCCGAGATCGCCAAGATCAGGGGCCGCGCAGTGGGCCAGGACATCCAGAGCCCCTCGAAGTTCCCGGATATCAACGAACCGGTCGATCTGCTCAACCTCGTCGACAGGCTCCGTTGGTTCTCGGAGGGTAGGCCGATTGGCATCAAGATCGCAGCGGGCAACCTCGAACGCGATCTTGCATGGTGCCTCTACGCGCATCCCGACTTCATCACGATCGACGGACGCGGCGGCGCAACCGGATCTAGCCCGCTCTTCCTTCGCGACTCGACCTCGATCCCCACGATCTATGCGCTGGCAAGGGCTCGCAAGTTCCTCGATGAGAACGACTCGGACATCGCGCTCGTCATCACCGGAGGTCTGCGAATCTCTGCCGACTTCGCGAAGGCGATCGCGATGGGCGCGGATGCGGTGGCGATCGCAAGCGCTGCGAAGGTCGCGATGGGCTGCATGCAATATAGGATCTGCGGAAGCGGGAACTGCCCGGTCGGCATCGCGACGCAAGATCCGGAACTGCGCGCCCGCTTCGACGAGAACAAGGGCGCCGCGCGCGTGGCGAACTTCCTCAGGGTCTCGACCGAAGAGCTCAAGACCTTCGCGCGCATCAGCGGAGTATCGGATATCCACAGCCTGAGCATGCGAAACCTCGTGACGGTCGATCCGAGCATCGCCGAGCAAACAGGAATCGCCCACGTTGGCAGGCCGCAGAGCTACGAGCGCTTGCCCGAGTAGCGATCGAGCACACGCGCAAACTGGAAGCGACCCTGGCTCCGCATTTGGAACCAGGGTCGCTTTGCGTCTATAACCTGCCCTTCTAGCGGGGCAAATACATTACTTGAACGCAGCGGTGACAGCGGGCAGGACCTTGTAGAGGTCGCCTACGATGCCGAGGTCGCACTTCGAGAAGATCATCGCGTTCTTGTCCTTGTTGACGGCAACGATCTTGTCGGCGCGATTGACGCCGATCATGTGCTGGACCTGTCCGGAGAGACCGATTGCGAAGTAGACGCTCGGGCTCAGCGTGATGCCGGATACGCCGATGTAGGCCTCGCGCGGGAGCCACTTCTCCTCCTCGGCGACGGGGCGGGTGCATCCAACCTCGGCCTTGACGGCGGCTGCGAACTCGCGAACCATCGCGAGATCCTCCTCGGCGCCGATGCCGCGGCCGATGCCGACGACGCGATCTGCAGCTGCGAGGTTGGTGTCGCTGACGGGCAGATCCTCGACGGCGGTGCGGATGATGGAGGTCGCAGGGGCGACGAAGGCGAACTCGGCGACTTCGCAGGCGCCAGAGGGCTCGCCGGCGTCGTACTGCGCAGCATCGAGAAGAAGCAGCGCGATCGGAGTGGTCACGCGCTCCTCGCGGACGGCAGCGCCACCGTAGACGATGTGCTTGACGGTTGCGTCGGCGGTG
>JAFWGD010000058.1 GCA_017515355.1 Coriobacteriales bacterium | reverse complement strand
GTAAATCATTGGATACCACCAATATCCCTACTAATGCTTATGATAAATCCTTGTCTGCTCGTAGCGCGGCTCGCAGGTCAGGTTGATGCCCAGTTTCTTGAACATCGACTCATCGATTGAGCTGACCAGAACGGTGGTGTGCGCTGTTGAGCCTTTCAGCTTCGGCAATTGTTGCATCGCTCTCTCTGCCAGCTCGTTATGTGCTGCCGACGATGACAGGGCAATCAGAATCTCATCGGTATGAAGGCGAGGGTTGCTGCTGCCAAGATATTCGGTTTTGGCGCCGTCAAGCTCTCCGACAAGAATGGCGCGGGCTCGCTGACCGCTCTGCCGATCATCGAGACCCAGGCGGGCGACGTTTCGGCATACATCCCGACCAACGTCATCTCGATCACCGATGGACAGATCTTCCTTCAGTCCGACCTCTTCTATCAGGGCCAGCGCCCCGCTATCAACGTCGGAATCTCGGTCTCCCGAGTTGGAGGAAGCGCTCAGGTCAAGGCCATGAAGCAGGTTGCAGGCTCGCTGCGACTCGACCTCGCGGCCTATCGCGAGATGCAGGCGTTCGCGCAGTTCGGCAGCGACCTCGACAAGTCGACGCAGGACCAGCTCGCGCGCGGCGAGAGGATGACCGAGCTCCTCAAGCAAGGCCGCTACGTTCCGATGCACGTCGAGGACCAGGTGCTCTCGATCTTTGCGGGCAACAACGGCTATCTCGATGACCTCGAGGTCAAGGAGGTGCTGCAGTTCCGCGCCGGCCTCATAGACTTCTTCGCCGCCCATTATCCCGATCTGCGCGAGCAGATCGTCTCTGGCGGCAAGATCTCAGACGAGCTTGCGGACAAGCTCAGGGCGGCTATCGAGGAGTTCAAGCCTCAGTTCGTTTACGAGGATTAGGAGCCTTTCTAGATGGCAAACCTTCGTGACATACAGAAGCGCATAAACTCGGTTCAGTCGACGAGGCAGATCACGAGGACCATGGAGATGGTCGCCGCTGCCAAGATCCGCAAGGTCACCGAGCGCGTGCAGCAGATCACGCCCTATGCGACCGCTGTTGTCGAATCCTGCGTAAGGCTCGCGCAGGAGGATCTGACGCGCGTGCACCCGCTGCTCGAAAGGCATGCGGAGGAGAAGAACGCGCTCATCATCGTCGTCGTTTCCGACAAGGGCCTCGCGGGATCGTTCAACTCGTCGGTCCTCAAGGCCACCGAGCATCTCGCCGCAGAGCTCAAGGAGCAGGGAATCAGCTCCGAGTACGTCGCATGCGGGAAGAAGGCCATGCAGTACTTCAAGTTCCGCAACATCCAAACCGTTGCGGAGTACAAGGACCTCTCGGCATTCCCGTCGCTCGAGCAGGCGCTCGAGATCTCGCTGACCTGCTACCACAATTACGCAGAGCGCAAGCTCGATCGCGTCTATATCATCTATAACCATGCCCGCAACGCAGCCGACCAGGATCTGATCTCGCTGCCGATCCTGCCCATCTCCGCCGATTCGATCAAGCTCAAGGTTCCCTTCGACGAGGGAATCGAGGAGGAGATTATCCCGGCTAGGGCGGATTACGACTACGAGCCAGATGCCTATGAGGTGCTCAACACGCTGCTTCCGATGTATCTGCGCGTGCAGATCTTCCACGCTCTGGTAGATTCGGCCGCAGCCGAGCAGGGTGCTCGCCGCAAGGCAATGAAGGCTGCTACGGATAACGCTTCGGAGATGGTGGAGACGCTCACCAGGATCTTCAACAGGGCCCGCCAAGGGGCCATCACCACCGAGATCACCGAGATCGTCGGCGGTGCTGCCGCTTTGGAGGATTGATCGCAATGGAAGAAAAGGACAGGAACATGAACGTTGGACATATCGTGCGCATAGTCGGTGCTGTCGTCGACGTCGAGTTTTCGGCCGATACGCTGCCCCAGATCTACAACGCGCTGACCGTCGACGCCGAAACCCCGATCGGTCGCGTCAAGACCGTCCTCGAGGTCCAGGCTCACCTGCCGGGCAACATCGCCCGTACGGTTGCGATGTCTTCGACCGATGGACTTCAGCGCGGCATCGAGGTCATCGATACCGGCGCTCCGATTCAGATGCCGGTTGGCGAGAACACCCTCGGCCGCATCTGGAACGTGATCGGCGAGGTGGTCGATGGTGGCGAGATGCCGCAGATCGACCAGACCTATCCGATCCATCGTCCTGCACCTGAGTTCGAGGATCTCACCACCTCGACCGAGATCTTCGAGACCGGCATCAAGGTCATCGACCTGCTCGAGCCGTACATCAAGGGCGGCAAGACCGGCCTGTTCGGCGGCGCAGGCGTTGGCAAGACGGTCATCATCATGGAGCTCATCAACAACCTCGCGCAGGAGCACGGCGGCACGTCGGTCTTCTGCGGAGTAGGAGAGCGCACCCGTGAGGGCACCGACCTCTTCCTCGAGATGAGCGAGTCGGGAGTCATCAACAAGGCCTGTCTGGTCTATGGCCAGATGAACGAGCCGCCAGGAGCGCGTCTGCGCGTGGGCCTGGCCGGCCTCACGACAGCCGAGTACTTCCGCGATCAGGGTCAGGACG
>JAFWGD010000057.1 GCA_017515355.1 Coriobacteriales bacterium | reverse complement strand
GGAGAAAACCGCGGGGCTTGCGCTATCATTAGGCGCAAGGCTTTCGGAAAGTTAGGCAGCTGAATTGAACGATCTGGAAAACACGAACGCAATCGAAGAGCTCGAAGCGGTTGCTGAGGCCGCTGAGACCGACGCATACAGGCCTTTGCACCAAAGGTTCCCCGAAATGGCCGAGCCTGTGGACGAGGTTGAAGCCGAAGTTGATGCCGAAGTTGAAGCTGAGCCTGAAGCCGAAGCCGAGGTCGAGGCCGAACTTGATGACGAAGTCGAGACCGAGCCTGAATCCGAGGTCGAGGCAGAAGCCGAAACTGAGGTCGAGGTTGATCCTGAGGTCGAGGTCGAGCAGGACGAAGAGCTCGAGCTCGTCCCTCCTCCCGAGCCATCGGATGAAGAGCTGACGATCGCTGCCGACGAAGATTCCCTTGCGATCGTTGCCAAGGAGCCCGCTGATGTTGCGCTGGCTGGGACGCCATCCGCCATAGTTGCCGCGGAGAAGCCCGGCAAGCTCACGGCGTTCGAGGACGATGACGAGCCCGATGAGGATTTCCCCTTCCGCAAGAGAACCGATGCGCGCTGCACCTTCCTGCTGGGACTCTGGTCGATCATCCTATGCTGCACGATAGTGGGAAGCCCCTTCGCAGTTATCCTCTCTCTAGCTGGCAAGCGCCTGATGAAGTACTCCGACGAGGATTACAACCTCACCAGGAACGGGCGTGTGGGCTCCAAGCTCTGCAGCATCGGAGTCGTTCTCGGCACGATCATCTTCGTCATCGCAGTCGGAGTTTGCGCCTTCGTCTGGTTCAAGCTGATGTTCTAGCGCCCTCTCCCCTTCAAGCAAGCAACGCCCCAAGAGCGTCATTTTCCACATCCTCCTGTAAAGCATTGCGCGGGAATGTGCGCGATTGCTTTCCGACTGCGAAAAATGTGCAGGTGCAGATGCTATACTTTTCCCAAATGTTCAGTTCTGGAAGAAACTGATCGATATAGCAGCCAACCGTTTCAAAGCGATAGCCACATCGGAAAGGAGAGGAATCATGTCATACACCATGGAGCAGGTCTGCCCAGTTCTCTTCGGCGCGGGGGCGATTGAGGAGATAGGCCAGAAGATCGCCGATTTCGGCGCGAAGAAGGTAATGATGGTCTGCGATCCAGGCGTCAAAGCCTGCGGAATCGGACCAAGGATCGAGAAGCTGATCAAGGATGCCGGGTTCGAACTCCTGGTCTACGATGAGGTTCTCTCGGATCCGCCTCACACGATGGTCGATGAGATCGTCGATTGGGCACGCAAGGAGGAGATCGATCTCGTCGTCGGCGTCGGCGGAGGATCCTCGATGGATACCGGCAAGGCCATCGGCTTCATGATGAAGCACCCTGGCAGCATCCGCGACTGGATGCAGATGGAGACCGACTTCGCATCCGTGCCGATCATCTGCGTTCCGACCAACGCGGGAACCGGCTCTGAGTCAACCCAGTTCTGCGTCATCACCGATACGATCAACAACTTCAAGGGCGGAATCTTCATCAAGGCCGCACTCGCTATCGTAGATCCCGAGCTCACCGTCTCCGCTCCGCCATCGGTCACCGCATTCTGCGGTCTAGATGCATTCGCGCACGCAGCCGAGGCGCTCACCACCAACCTCGAGAGCGAGAAGTGCGATGTGCTCGCCGCAGCTTCGCTCTCCAAGATCATGAAGTACCTCCCGATTTGCATGGAGGATCCTGGAAACATCGAGGCACGCACCCAGATGGCGCTCGCATCCAACTTCGCCGGCCAGGCGTTCCAGGAGTGCAACGTCCACTTCGGCCATGGCGTTGCCGAGCCGGTTGGCGCATGGATCCACGAGCCGCACGGGCTTGTCTGCGCTTGGGCAACCCCGGCAACCTGCGAGTACCTCGGTGACTGCGCGGACATCAAGTACATCAAGAAGATCGCAGATCCGATCGGCGTCGATTACTCCGACATCGAAGAAGACGGACCGGCTATCGGAAAGCGCTGCGCAGAGGCGGTGCGCGAGCTTATGCGCGTCTGCAAGGTTCCCTCCTATGCGGATAGGGGCCACAGCCGCGAAGAGGTCATGGGAGCGCTCCCCGACGTTGCATCGAGCTTCCACATGGACTTCTGCCCAACCGAGATCACGTACGAGATGGCCGAGAAGTACCTCGCATCCACCTACGACAACTACTCGCTCTAGGAACTGGGGCAACTCGCGCAAGCGAGCTGCGGAACAGTGCGAATCAGGCGCGCGGACGAATAGTCCGTGCGCCTGTTTTTCATCGATGAGGATGAGCGCATCGCGTCAAGTCTGCTAATATCATCTGTGTTGCGAATGGGCCTGTGGCGCAACGGTCAGCGCAGGGGACTCATAATCCCTTGGTTGCAGGTTCGAATCCTGCCGGGCCCACCAACTTGAAATCGCGGGTCAGAAGCCATTTCTGCAGCTTCTGGCCTTTTCTTTCAGAAGATCACCAGCATGTACACTGTGCAGACGGCAACCGAGAGGATCATCATCGGGAAACCGACCTTGAAGAACTTCATGAAGGTGATCGGATGGCCCTCCCTCTCGCTCATGGATGTGAGGACGACATTGGCGGAGGCGCCGACCAGCGTACCGTTGCCGCCGAGGCAGGCTCCAAGCGAAAGCGCGACCCAAAGCGGCAGCACGTCCATGCCCGCCCCTTGCAGCGCCAAGATGATGGGAATCACCGTCGCGGTGAACGGAATGTTGTCGAGGAATGCGGAGAGAATCGCCGAAGCCCAGAGGATGATGATCATCGTCAGCACGGTGTTGCCATGCGTCACGTCGAAAATAAGGTCGGCGAGCATGCCGATGACCCCGGTGTGCTCCATCGCTCCAACTACGATGAATAGCCCGAGAAAGAAGATGATCGTCGACCACTCTACGCCCTTGATGGCCTCCTCGAGGTTGAATCGACTGACGAGCATGATGATCACCGCCGCGCTCAGCGCTATGACGGATGACTCGAGATGGAGCTTGCCATGCAGCATGAACGCTATCGCCACCAGGATGATCATGACGATGCTGATCTTGAAGAGCGTCATGTCCTTGATCGATTTGTTCGCCTGAAGCTGCGTGACCTTCTGCTTGGCCTCGTCGGATACGTGCATCTTGCGCCCGTACATGAACCTGAAGCAAATGAGGGTCACGACCGACACGAGGACGACGGCTGGACCGTTGTAGATGACGAAGTCGGCAAAGGAGAGGCCCGAGGCGCTGCCGATCATGATGTTGGGCGGGTCTCCGATCAAAGTCGCAGTGCCGCCGATGTTCGAGAATATGATCTCGACCAGGAAGAAGGGCACGGGGTTCAGGTCGAGGATCATGCAGACCATCACCGTCATCGGGCCGATCAGAAGAACCGTCGTGACGTTGTATAGCATCGCCGAAAGGAGCGCCGTGATCACCGCGAAGCTGATCATGATGATCCAGGGATTGCCCTTTGCCAGCTTGGCCGCCTCGATCGCGATGAACTCGAAGATGCCGCTGGCCTTGACCACCGACACGAAGAGCATCATGCCGAGCAGAACCCCGAGCGTGTTGAAATCGATCGCCTCGACGCTCGCGCTGAACGGGATGACGCCGGCGATGATCACGATGGAGGCGCCCAGCAGCGCAGCGAGGGCGCGATGCGTTCGCTCGGAGATGATGAGGGCCATCACTCCCACGAAAACGCATATCGATATGATCTGGACCGAGGTCATGG
>JAFWGD010000056.1 GCA_017515355.1 Coriobacteriales bacterium | reverse complement strand
GATCCCGCCACCATCAAGCAGATCTACGACGCGCTGGCGCAGGTCACTGTGAACGGGCCCAGCAACATGTCGGTTACCGACTCGTACCATCATGTGATTTTCACGCTGGAGAGCGGCGCGAGGGTGGGGCTTTCCTTCGAGGGCGACGGACTGCTCGTGGGGGGAAAGACCAACTTCGACGTGAGCAACACCCGCGCGCTCTGGAAGATCGTGAAGGACCTGCAGGACCAGTCGATGGGCGAATAGCGCGCTACTGTCCCAAAATTGCACCACTTGGTGCCCGCGCGGGGCGTAACCTGTAATCGTTCTCGCGGGGGCGGCAATCCTTCCACCTCGTTCCGCACAGAGCCCTTGTTCACCAGGCCGGTCCTGCGGGAACCTAGTCTTCCCCGTCCGCTTCCTTCAACGCGTCGAACTTGGCCTTCATAGTGGGGTTCTTGCGCGTGAGCTTCTTCACCGTCAGCCCCTCGAGCTTGTTGTTGGCCGCCGTGAGGTGCTTCTCGGACGTGAGCAGCTTGTCCTTGGCTTTCTGCAGGTCGGCGATGGCCTTGTCGATGGCCTTCACGGCGTCGTCGAAGCGCAGGCTTGCGTCCTTGAAGTTCTTGAAGAACCCCTGCTTGAACGTCTCGAGGTCATCCTCGAAGGTCGTGATGTCGAGGTCCTGCTGCCTCACGAGCGCCAGCTCGCGCTTGTACTCGAGCGAGCTCAGCGCCGCGTTGCGCAGCAGCGAGATGATGGGGATGAAGAACTGCGGGCGCACGACGTACATCTTCGGGTAGCGGTGCGACACGTCGACGATGCCCTCGTTGTACAGCTCGCTGTCGGGTTCGAGCAACGACACCAAGATCGCGTACTCGCAGCCCTTCTTCGTGCGGTCCTTGTCGAGCTTGGCGAAGTGGTCCTCGTTCTTCTTCTTCACCGAGTTCTTATCGCCCTCGTTCTTCATTTCGAACATGATCGAGATGATCTCGTTGCCGTCTTCGTCCTCCTCGCGGAACACGAAGTCGCCCTTCGTGCCCTCCACGGCCTCGTTATCCTTCTCGAAGTACGCGTTGGGGAAGGCGATGGCGCGGATGCGGTCGAACTCGTACTGGCAGTGCTGCTCGAGCGATTCGCCCACCATCTTGGTGGAGAGGCGCGCCTTCATGTCCTTCATGCGCTCGATTTCGTCTTTCTGGAACGCGATGATGTCGTCCTTGGCCTTGGCCTGCTCGGCGAGCTGCTCCTTGAACGTCGCCTCGGCGCGCGCCTTCTCGGCTTCCTTGACCTCGATGGAGGCGGCCAGCGCATCGCGCTCTTTCTCGACCGTCGCCACCGCCTGCGTCACGGCGAGCTCGTGCTGGGCCTCGAGTGTCTCGCGCTGGGCGGCCAGCTGCGCCTGCAGCTCGGCGATGCGCGCGTCCTTGGCGCCTGCCTGTTCCTTGAGCGCAGTTGCCGCCTGCGCCTGCACGAGCTCGATCTCGCGCTGCTTGTCGGCTTCGATGTACGAGGCGCGCTCGGCGAGCTCTTTCTGGAACTGCTCGTCGCGCACCTGCAGCACGACCGAGTCGAGGTCCGACTGCTCGAGCGAAATGATCGTCCCGCAGTTGGGGCATTTGATCTCTGCCATGGCGTTCTCCGTTTCGCGGCCAGTGGGTTTCGTGGGAGTGCGTTCCCCTGAATACTATCATGCGCCCCTCACCTTCCAGCTGGAGAACAGCCGGGCATGCTCTGCGGCACGGCAATTACGCATGGTGAGGAACGGCGCGAGATGAAACCCCTACTGCCAACGTATAATCAATCAGATGCATCACAAGGGATTGGAGTGCAAACCTGCCCTGTGTCGAAAGGAGAGAACATGGCTGGGTCTATAGAAGCAATGTATGACAGCTTGAGCGACGAGCAAAAGGAGCGGGTGAAGGCTGCATCATCGCCCGAAGATATTTTGCGACTTGCGCAGGATGCAGGCTACGAACTGAGCGAAGATCAGCTCGAAGGCATTGCAGGCGGGGCGTCTTGGGGAGGGTGCAATCCCCATTGTGGCACTAAGTCGGTCTGCAATGATCATTACCCCTCAGGATCGTGATGGTTTTGCTGCACCTTCGTCATGTGCACGTGGCCATGCATAAGCTCATCCAGCATGAATCGATTGCGTAAGGTATCGTGACAGGCGAAAGAGCAACAGACACGACAAAGCCGGCAGAGCGAACACGGTACTTGCTGCCGTGTTCGTGTGCGCTCACGCTGTCAAGCGGTATCGTAGAGGCATGCAGTCAAGCCCGTGAACAGGAGATCAGGGCTGCGCAGAGCCTTGCAGACATCGACGCGGAGGCGCTTCTGCGCGAGCTGACAACATGCGATGTGCCTGCGGCCAGCACGCGCGCCTGCAGTGCATCGGCATCCCGTGAAGAGTTCTGGGATTGGTGCCTTTCTCTCAAGGGGGAGCCGTGGAGCGAGGCGCGAGCGCGCAGAGACATGCGCGAGCGCGTGCGTATTTGGCAGCACGCAATCCTGCGTGGCGCATGGGTGCCGCGCACGCAGGGCGACCTGCTTACTCTCTGGGCGCACGCTACCAAGGGAGAGTTTCCCCTCTACCGCGAATGCGAAACCCCGCAATTCCGCGTGAAGGGAGTCCCCTTTGCCCATGGCCCCAATCCTTTCGAGCCTGCTCCGCTGCTCCCCGGCTATCAGACAACGCCGCCTGAAGAAATTCCCGCTCAGGTAGATATGCTGCTCGAGCTTGTTGCCGAGGACGCTCTTCCGCTTGAAGTCCGTGCTGCAGCCGCGCATTTCGCTCTTGGTGCCATCCACCCGTTTCGTGATGGTAACGGCCATTGCGCCCGCATGCTTATGTGCGCCATGCTAGCTCCCGCTTATTCGCTACCCACTTTGCTTGCCCTGGATGCCAATATCCAAAAGAGCCGTACGGAAATCGAGGCGCTGTTCAGGTCCACGACGGGAAAACACCAGGATGCCGAGGGCATGTGTGCTTTCCTGCTCACGTTGCTCCTTGATGCGCAAACCCGCATCTTGCATTCAGGGAAATCGATTCATTTGCGCTATTACTAATATACGTCGCAAGCATACGCATAGGAATGGTAAATACGGTCGCAACCATGCGTTAAATCGGGCTCATAAAGGTCGCGTGGCATGTATGCGAGCGATAGGGGCGTTATATCACTGTATAGGAGCGTGTCAGACAAGCTGGCCCGGTGGCATGGCGATCCGATGCGGAAAGCCTTGCTTGTCACTGGGGCCCGACAAGTTGGAAAGACGTTCGCGATCCGCGAGTTCATTCGCTCCACGTACGAATCGTCGCTCGAGATAAACTTCGTCGAAACGCCTCAGGCAAAGGCCATTTTCGAAGGGAACCTCGACGCTGCCACGATCATCGCCAACCTCACGGTCTGCCCGGGCAAAGTGCAATGCGCGGGAGCTATCACCTACCCGCCCTGGTACCTGCTCATGTTCTTCTCGTCGAAAGCGGATGAGCTCCAGCTCGTTTCATGGTAGGGACGCGTCGTGTGGCAACAGGCCGTGACGTATTGGGACATCGAGGTTTTGCAGAATGGTAAGCCTGCAGGACGCGAATAAGATGAACGTATCGCAATGTCGCACCGGCTGAAAGGACGCACTATGGATCTCGAGGACATGGACATCAGTCCGGAACTGCGCGAGAAGGCGAAGGCCTGCGAGCCCCGATGAGCTGCTGGCGCTGGCGAAGAGCGAGGGCTACAAGCTCTCCGAGGCGGAATTGGAGGCCGTAGCAGGCGGCGGCTGGTCATGCGGCTCCGACAACT
>JAFWGD010000055.1 GCA_017515355.1 Coriobacteriales bacterium | reverse complement strand
GCTTGGGATCGTTGCGAGCGTCGACGCGCTCGAGCAGCCTCTCGATCTCGCGCTCGGAGGAGCAGCCGGCGAATTCGCTGTCGTTGACGACCATCGCGAACTCTATGACGGAGCTGGCGAATGCCCAGTCATCGCTCGGCGAAAGCGTGCAGTCCTGCGCGCCGATTCCGAAGCTGCGCTCATGGACCTCTCTTCCGCCGGGATCCTTGTAGCGGATGGTGAGATCCATCCAGTCGCTTTCGGAACCAGCCTCCTGGGCCTTGTCGGTCAACACGATCTCGTAGGCCACCGTGACACTGCACCCTGCACCGATCTCGCCTGCGTCGGCGCGATCGTCATCGAACTCCCGCTCTGTCATCTCCCTGTTCTCATAGCCGATCTGCCTGTATTCGCTGACGTAATCCGAGTCGAACTCGATCTGCATCTTCGCGTCGTCGGCCACGGTGACCAGCGTCGATTGAAGGTCTTCGCCGAAGATGCGCTCGGCCTCCCCGATGCAGTCGACGTAGTAGTAGGCTCCGTTGCCGTCGTCGGCGATGCGCTCCATCTTCGAGTCCTTGTAGTTGCCATCTCCGAATCCGAGAACCGAGAGGTAGATGCCCGAATCCTTCATCTCGGAGACGTAATCCGAGAGCTCCTCATCGCTGGTGATGCCCACGTTGAGATCGCCATCGGAAGCGAGGATGATGCGGTTGTTCCCACCCTCTATGAAGTTCTCCCGCGCAACCTCGTAGGCCATCGCGAGCCCAGCCTGTCCATTGGTCGAGCCGCCAGCTTCGAGCGAATCGATCGCACGCATGATCTTGCGGCGTTCCGAACCCTTCGCACCCGCGAGGACGATGCGCTCCTCGCTGGCGTATGTGACGATCGAGATTGTGTCGTCGTCGCCGAGGTTGTCGAGGAGGCACCCGAAGGAGTCCTGCAGAAGGTCGAGCTTGTTCTCGTCGGCCATGGAGCCGGAGACATCGATCAGAAAGACGAAGTTGTTGCCGGCACTGCGCCGCACTTCCTTGTCCGAGGCCGTCACTCCGACGATCATGAGCTTCGACTCGCTGTTCCAGGGACAATCGGCGATCTCTGCACTCACCCCGAAGAGCTCGCCTGGCTCTGGGCTCGCGTATCCGTAGTCGAAGTAGTTCAGCATCTCCTCGACACGCGCCGCGCCATCCGGGATGTCGCCAACTCCATAGCCCTGCGAGATCATGCGGCGCAGATTGCAGTAGCTGGCCGTATCGATGTCGCTCGCGAATGTCGAGAGCGGCTGCTTGCCCGTGCGCACGAAGCCGTGCTCGGCTATCGTGGCGTACTCCTCGGTGTTGGGATAGCAGAATGTCCCGCAGTATCCCCCATCGGCCTCGGCGGCATAGCCGTCTGAAAGCGCCATCTCGGTATCGACGTTCCCCTTATGGCCTTGGATGCTGCTCGCGATGTTGCCCGCGCAACCCGCAATGCCAAGCACCGCTGCCAGCGCCAACGAGCATAGCGCTCCCCTGGCGAGCGCTCCCTTGCCCAAGGCATGAGAGTTCCTTGCATCCTCGAGTCTGATTTCAGCTGCATTCTTGCCGTTCGTATCGTTCGTTCTGGTCATCATGTGCGCCCTTTCGGTTCGTTGTCCTCATCAACAACACGATTGAGCGCTCGATTCTGTCCGAAGTTTTTCGCTTTTTTCAGTGCCGAAACTGCGCATATGTCCAAATTTTGCATATGTAAACGCTTACGATTGACAGCCTTTTCCCACGCCGATACATTACATTTGTATTACCAGAAGCGCTTCCGAAATCCATGGCGGCAAACACCGGTCTGCTGCCATTCCCAACATGTCGGAACCGCGAACTCCATGGAGTGGAAAGGAGCCACGCCTATGTTCCCAGCACCG
>JAFWGD010000054.1 GCA_017515355.1 Coriobacteriales bacterium | reverse complement strand
TACGGCTTCCAGCGCCTAGGGCTCTTCCCGATCGACGTGTGGATCGACCGCGTGCTCAAGGAGCACTACCCTGCGGGATTCCCGATGGACAGGTATCCCGGCTACTCCGGGTTCATGCAGCTTCTGATGTTCTACGCGGCAAGGCACTGAGCCGCCGCAGCGCTAATGCTTGCGCCTGGGGAAGGTGTAGATGTCGTAGCCCAGCGACAGCAGGCCAAGGATGATCCCGACGATGATGAACGCGATCGAGCCTCCATTGGCTGCGACGATATTCCAGATTGCCAGAACGCCGATTATCAGCAGAAGCAGCACGACGAAGGCTATGATGCCCGCGATGTTCTGCTCGACCTTGACGTAGGCGAAGGTGAATGCGGTGAGGAGGCAGGCAACCGCAAAACCTGCAGCGAGGTCGCCGAGGATCATCTTGAGGGAGAGCGCACCTGCCAGCGGCTCGTGCCCGGAAAGGCCCAGCGAGTACATGAGAAGGAAGGCCGCGAGGATGATCGCTATGGCGCCCTTGATGCTCATGACGCCTATGACCGACGACTTGCTCGGCTTGCTGAGGTCGCGCTTCTGAGCGTATGGACGCATCGTGATCGCGCCGCTTTGCCTATCCTTCTTGGTGTGCTTGCCCATCTGAATCCTTTTGGTTCCGTGCTACTCCCCAAGCATGTCCTGCAGCTGCTTGAGATCCTTCATCGACATTCCGGCCATTCCCGGAATTCCCCTCATCGGGCCCTTTGCCGCCTTCCTGGCCTTCTTGCGGTTCTTCCCCTTCTTCGGCTTCTTGGAAGCCTGCTGCTGCATCGCCGCGCCCTGCATCTTCTTGAGCATCTTGCGCGTCTCGTTGAAGCGCGCGACTGCCTGGTTTACATCGCTGACGTTGACGCCGGCGCCGCGGGCGATCCTCGCCCTGCGCGAGCCGTTGAGCAGCGATGGCTTCTGGCGCTCCTCCTTGGTCATCGAGTTGACGATGATCTCGATGCGGTCGAAGAAGTCCTCCTGGACCTGACCCGACTTGAGGGCCTTCTCGCCGCCGGGAATGGCGGAGATGAACTTGCTCGCGCCGCCCATCTTGTGGAGCTGTCGGTTGAGCGTGATGAAGTCGTCGAAGGTGAGCTCGGCCTTGGCGATGCGCTCGGCCTCGATGGCCTCCTGCTCGGCCTCCTGCTCGGCTACCAGCTTTGCGCGCTCGATGATCGAGACCATGTCGCCCATGCCGAGGATGCGCTTAGCCATCCTGTCCGGGTGGAATTCCTCCAGCGAACTGGGCTTCTCGCCATCGGAGATGAACTTGATCGGCTTGCCGGTGACCTCGCGAACCGACAGCGCCGCGCCTCCGCGCGCATCGCCGTCCATCTTCGACATGATCACGCCGTCGAAGTCGACCTTCTCGGCGAATGCGGTTACCACGTTGGTGGCATCCTGGCCGGTCATCGCGTCGATGACCATGAGGATCTGGTCTGGGGAAACCGCAGCCTTAATCGCGGCGGCCTCGTCCATCATGCGCTCATCGACGTGCAGGCGTCCTGCGGTGTCGATGATGATGATGTCGCGCAGGTTCTCCTTGGCATAGCCCAGCGAGGCCTTGGCGATGCCCACCGGGTCCTTGCCGTCGCCACGGAAGACCGAGACGCCCATCTCGTCGCCTAGCGATTGCAGCTGGTCGGCCGCAGCGGGCCTGTAGACGTCGCAGGCTACGAGAAGCGGAAGGTGCTTGCGCTGCTTGAAGTAGTAGGCGAGCTTGGCCGCCGCGGTGGTCTTACCGCTGCCCTGAAGGCCGACGAGCATGACGATGACTGGCATCTTGTCGGGAAGCTTGAACTTCGAATCATCCGAGCCTAGCAGCGCGGTGAGCTCCTCGAGGACGACCTTGACGACGTTTTGCCCTGGAGTGAGCGAGTCGAGGATCTCGGAGGCGAGGCAGCGCTCCTTGGTTCTGGAGACGAAGTTCTTGACGACCTTGAAGTTGACGTCCGCCTCGAGAAGCGCCATGCGGATCTCGTGCATCGCGACGTCGATGTCTCGCTCGCTCAAGCGACCCTTCGACCTCAGCCCTCCAAGGATGCCCTGCAGTTTGTTCGATAGGTTATCAAGCATATCCGATGCCCTTTTCTAGTCCTGCGCGCCCAAAAGCGCCTCTACGAAATCCCTCGGCTCGAATGGGCCGAGGTCGTCGATGCTCTCGCCGATGCCGATGCGGACGATCGGCAGCTGCAGCTCGTTGGAGATCGCAACCGCGATGCCGCCCTTCGCCGTGCCGTCGAGCTTGGTGACGATGACGGCGTCGAGATCGAGAGCCTTGTTGAATACCTTAGCCTGCTCGAGGCCGTTCTGGCCTGTGGTGGCGTCGATGACGAGCACGACCTTCACCGGAACCCTCGAGCGCTTGCGCGTGACGCCAACGACCTTCTGCAGCTCGCGCATCAGATCGTCGGAGGTGTGAAGTCTGCCTGCGGTGTCGATGAGGACGAAGTCGCTGCCGACCTGCTCTCCCCTTTCGACCGCCTCGAAGCAGACGCTTGCGGGGTCGCTGCCGCGCTCGCGCTTGACCACGTCGACGTTGGCGCGCGCCGCCCACTCGTCGAGCTGCTCGATCGCCGCGGCCCTGAAGGTGTCGGCGCTGCCGAGCAAAACGCTGTGTCCCGCGTCAACCGCGGACTTGGCGAGCTTGCCGACCGTGGTGGTCTTCCCCGCGCCGTTGATGCCGACGAAGAGGATGACAGCCGGCGCATCGTCGAAGAGGTCGGCCTCCCCAACTACGAAGAGGTCGACGATTTTGGAGATCAGTCGCTCGCGCACGCTCTCTGCATCTGGAATCGCTTGGCGGCGCGTCTCGTCCCTGAGCTCCTCGACCAGCTCCATGCACGCCGCAGGGCCCATGTCGGAGAGGATCAGCGTCTCCTCGAGGTTGTCCCAGAAGCCGTCGTCGAGCTTGGCACCCCTCTGGAAGAGGATGTTCATCGATTCGTTCAGGCGCTGCCTCGATTTGGACAGCCTTGCGGAGAGCCTATCCTTGAGCGACATCTGCTATTCCTCCACCTTCGCGTTGGCCTCTTCCTCGTCCAGCTCCTTGAGCGCCTGCTCGAGCCGCTGGCTGACCAGCTTCGATACGCCCGATGCCTGCTTGCTCACGCCGTAGAGGATGTCGGCTATCTCCATCGTCTGGCGTTGGTGCGTGACCATGATGAGCTGCGTCGTCTCACGCATCGACTCGAAGAGCTCGCAGACGCGAGCGAGGTTGGTGCCGTCGAGTGAGGGCTCGACCTCGTCGAGGATGTAGAACGGCGCGTTGCGCGTCATGTAGATAGCGAAGAGGAACGAGAGCGCGACGATGGCGCTCTGACCGCCGGAGAGCAGCGAGAGGTTGGTGAGTTTCATGCCGTGCGGGTGGATGACGATCTCGACGCCCGCCGGCTCGTCTTCGGTCGCATCGAGCATGACGAGCTCGCCCGTGTCACCGGGAGAGAGCCTCTCGTAGAGCGCCTTGAAGCTCGCGTTGACCGCATCGAACGTGAGCTGGTACTGCTTGTTCATCCTGCGGTCGAGGGCGCGCGAGATCGTGTTGAGCTTCTTGCGCGCCTCCTGCAGGTCGGCGACCTGGCCCTCGATGTAGTCGCGGCGCGCCTTGAGCGCCTCGTACTCCTCCTTGGCCACGTGGTTGACCGCACCAAGGCTGGAGATCTTGCGGCGCAGCTTCTCTGCCTGCGCCTCCTCCTGAGCGCGATTGACCGGCGATGGGGTCTCGAGGGCGGTCTCGAGCGAGACGCCCGTCTCCTCCTTGATGCGGGCCACCGCATGGTTGACCTCGGTCTCGATCTTGGCCTTCTCCACCTTGATCTCGTTGAGCTGCGCTGCGAGCCGCTCGCTCTCGGTGCGCGCCTCATCGCGGGCTCGCTTGGCGCTCTCGATCACCTCGCGCAGCGACTTCGAATCGCTCTGCGTGAGCTTGGCCTGCTCCTGGAGCTTCGCCGCCCAAGCTCCAATGCCCTCGTAGAGCTCCTCGAAGATGCGGTGAAGCGGGTCGACGCGCAGGCGGATTATCGAGAGCGATTCTTCGGTCTGGCGCGAAACCTCGAGGGCTTCGCGAAGGTTGGCTATCTCGGTGACGAGCCTCTCGGCGCGGCGCTGGCGATACTCGACCGTAGACTTCGCAGTCTCCATCTGCAGCTTGATCTCGGTAAGCCTGTCGATGGTCTCGGCTCTCTCGTTGGTGATGTCGAGCAGCTTGCGCGAGGATTCCTCGACGCTGTCACGCATCGACTCGATGTCTTGCTCGAGGGTCTGGATGCGCACCTCGTACTCGGCAGCCAGCGGGGCAGCCTGCGCGCGGCGCACCTCGACGCTCTTGAGCTTGCGATCGAGCTCGGCACGGCTGTTGGTCAGCTGCAACGCCTGCGACTCGTACTGCTTGATCTGCGAATCGCCCAGTTCGCACTCGGCGGAGAGCTTGGCGAGGACGCTGGAGAGCTCGAAGCCATCCTGCTTGGCCAAATCGAGCGCGCGCTCGGCCTCGGAGACTGCCATCTCGGCCTCGCTGAGGCTCAGCGAGCACTCCTCGTTGCTCTCGTTGAGCTTGTTGAGCTTGCGCTTGCGGGCGAGAACTCCCTCGAAGTCGGAAATCTGCTTGCCGAGGGTGATCTTGCCATTGGCCCACACGACCGCGCCATCGGTTGTCGCGAAGCGCACACCGATCTTGTCGCGCGAATGGAACTCGACAGCCTCGCCGAGCGAATCTGCGATGTAGACGTCGCCTATGAGCGCCTTGGCGATCTCGGAGTAGCTCTCGTCGTAGGTGATGAGGTCGAGCAGGCGCCTGCCATCGGGGCTGACGGGCAACTCGGAGGCCTTCATGCCATCGAGCGGCATGAAGCTGATCTCGCTGGCCTCGCCACCGCTGCCGATCAGGCGCTGGGCTATCAGGTTGGCCGACTTCATGTCGGCGGTGAGCAGGCCGCTGATGTCGCTGCCGAGGAGCCTCTCGAGCAGCGGCTCGAACTCCGGCGGGGCCGAGAAGACCTGCGAGAGCGAGCCGACGATGCCGCTGAACTCGGACTGATGCGACTGGATCCAGCTGATCGAGGGAGATGCGTTCTCGAACGCCCTCTCGATCTCCTCGATAGCGCGGATCTCGGCCTGTATGTCGTTGAATCTGGAGCGCTGCGCGTCCATCTCGCGCTTGGCTTGGTCAAGCAGCCTGACGCGCTTGTCGGTGTCGGAGTGCGCGAGGTCGAGGTCGTTTTGCGCCTTCTGCCTCTCGCCCTCGAGCTGCTCGCGCTTCTGGCGATGGGTTGCCAACGCCGTCTGCGCCTCGGAGAGCTCGGCGATGACCTGGTCGCGCCTTTCCTGCAGCAGTTGCTCCTCAACGTCAAGCGATTCGAGCGACGACTGGACGCGCGCGAGGTTGTCGCGGGTCATCGAGAGCGCGCTCTCGCTGCCGCGCAGCTTGGCGGCGAGCGAATTGTGCTCGTCCTCGATCTGGCGCTTCTCCTTGGTGACCTGCTCTGAGGTGCGGGTGAGCTCGTTGAATGTCGAATAGAGGGCCCTGAGCCTGGCATCGATGTCGTCGGACTCGGTGCTGATGCTGCGCTGCTCTGCAAGCGCCTCGTTAAGGCGCCTCTCGGAGGTGTGGATGGTCGCGCGCAACTCGGAGAGGCGAAGGACCATGTTCTTCCCCTTCTCCTCGATCAGGCGCATGTTGGCCTCGAGGCGGTTCATGATCGACTGGCAGCGGCTGCGCTGCTCATTGAGATCGCCGACGAAGAGGCCCTTCTGCTCGAGAACGAGCTGCTTCTTCGTCACCTCGGCATCGCGCTCCTCGAGCCTGAACTTGATGAGCTCGGCCTCGGCGTCGATCTCCTTCTCCTTGAGGTCGATCTCGTTCCACTGCTCCTGCAGGGTGCGCAGGTCGTCGACGGCCAGCGCGAGCGTGATGTCGCGCAGCTCTGAAGCGTACTCCTCGTAGCGCTGGGCGCGCGAGGCCTGCCTCTCGAGCGGGCGCAGCTGCGACTCGATGACCTTCTGGACGTCGCGGATGCGAGAGAGGGTGTCATCCATCTTCGCGATCTGCCTGCTGGCCTTGGCCTTGCGAGCCTTGTGCTTGGCTACGCCGGCGGCCTCCTCGAGGATCGCCTTGCGATCGACCGGACGCGACTCGATCATCGCGGTGAGATTGCCCTGGGTGATCACGGAATGCACGCCCTCGCCGATGCCGGAGTCGTGCAGGATGTCTATGATGTCGCGCCTGAGACAGGGCGAGCCGTTGATGAAGTACTCGCTCTCGCCGTTGTGGTGCATGCGGCGCGTGATCACCACCTCGGTGAACTCGACCGGGATGGTGCCGTCTGAGTTGTCGAGGACGAGCTCCACCTCTGCCACCTTGGCCGCCGGGCGCGCCGACGAACCGGAGAAGATGAGCTCCTCCATGGAGTGAACCCTGAGATTGGAGGTCTTGCGCTCTCCGAGAACCCAGAGAACCGCTTCGGAGATGTTCGACTTGCCCGAGCCGTTAGGTCCCACGATGGCGGATATGCCCGGCTCGAAGTCGATCACCGAGCGGTCCGCGAAGGATTTGAAGCCCTTCAGGATCAGCGATTTCAGATACACTGTCTAACCTCTATTTCCCAACGTTTCCAATGCCTGCTCGGCAGCGGCCGTCTCGGCTTCCTTCTTCGTTCTGCCCAAGCCGCCTCCCAGCACTTCGCCCTCGCAGCTGACCTCTACGCGGAAGGTCCTGTCGTGCGCGGGGCCGATCTCCTCCACCACCTCGTACTTCGGGCTCAGATGGTTGCTTTGGAGTATCTCCTGGAGCCGCGACTTGGCGTTGACCTTAACCTGGTCGATGTCCTCGCGAAGGAGATGGTCTGTGGTGCTCAGCACCCAGCTGCGTGCAACATCGAAGCCCCCGTCGATCGCAAGCGCCGCGACGATCGCCTCGTAGACGTTCTCGAGCGCGGAATGCAACCCGCGGTTGCCTGTGTGGAGCTCGCTCTCGCCGAAGACGATCAGTTCGGAGAAGCCCAGGTTGGAGGCTATCTCGGAGAGCGAGGATCCCGAGACTATGGCGGCTTTGAGCCTGGAGAGGCCGCCTTCGGTCAGGTTCGGGAACCTATCGTAGAGGGCCTTGCCGATGATGATGCCCAGATAGGAGTCGCCGAGGAACTCGAGGCGCTCGTAGGAGAGCGCAACCGGGTCGGCCTCGACGGCCGAGGGGTGCGTCAGCGCCCTGATGATGAGGGACTTGTCCTTGAACTCGTAGCC
>JAFWGD010000053.1 GCA_017515355.1 Coriobacteriales bacterium | reverse complement strand
TGGACGAGCAGGTTGAGCGACATGATCTTGATGCCGCCCTCGGAAACCATCGGAACCATGCCCTGCTCAACTGCATAGGAATGATCCTTGATTCCGAATGCCCTCGGAATCGAGGGACCTGTGATATCCGCATCGAGGATGGCCGTTGCGAGACCGTCCCTATTCGCCGTGCATGCGAACAGCGAGGAGACAAGCGATTTGCCAACTCCGCCCTTTCCGCTGACGACTCCGATGACCTTCTTCACATTGCTGTACTCGTTGGTCTGCGCATACTGGCATTCCTGCGTGCAGCCCTCCTTGTTACCGTGGCAACCAGCGCATTCACTCATCTGGCGTTTCCTTTCTCCATGCCATTCGTCGCGCCTGCTCGGCGCCTTCTCCCAAATAGCGAATCAGATCGTACGCAGCTGATTGTATGCCTTGGCACAGCGCAATTCAAAGGGTTGCGCGCATACGGGCTGCAGGTGCGGAGGATGTGCATGCGCAGATGCTACGGGCTGGGATCTGACAGCTGGATCTCGCGGCCGACTGGTGGGACTTCCGTTGAGATGGAAGAGCGCTCGGTCGCTGCCTGGCCGGAATTTGCAAGGAGAGCCACTGCTAGTAACGCCGTGGAAGCGGTTGCAGCGATCGCGGCGGCCCTGGGTCTTCGGCGCTTGAAGCGGACTGCTGGATGCGAAAGGGCAATACCGCCTTCTGCAAGGTCTCGTGCCAGGACTGCAGCGGCTTGCGCGAAGGTATCGGGAGTCTGGAAGCGCTCGAAGGGCTCGGGGGCGCATGCACGCTGGAGCAGCTCATCGAGTGCATCGAGCTCGAAGGGCGCCAGCGCAGCACGAGCGGTTGCGGATTTGGAGAGGCTCGGCAACTCGGAAGAGAGCCTGATCGGATTCTTCCCATCAAGCTTCCAAGGACTAGCTCCCGTTAGCATCTCGTAGAGCACGATGCCGAGAGAATAGATGTCGGAGCGGATATCGACCTTGCTGCAGTCGGCGAGCTGCTCTGGGGACATGTAGCGCAGAGTGCCCGCCACCTTGGTTGCGAAGTCCTCGGATACGACCATTCGCGTCTTGGCCACCCCGAGATCGGAGAGCTTGGGCACCCCATCGGCATCGAAGAGGATGTTCGCCGGCTTGATGTCGCGATGCGCGGCGATCCTCCCATCCAAATGCAGGTACGCGAGCGCGCGGGCGATCTGCTCGGCTATCCCGAGCGCTAGGGCGGGATCGATTGCCCGCCGTGCACGCATCTGATCGAGAAGCGATCCACCGCAAAGGTATTCGAGGACGACGAAGGGGCTCTGCTGCGCCCTGGCATAGTACCGCAGCCGATTCCGGAGACGATGTTTGGATGGCTGAGCCTGCAGACGAGTTGAGCCTCCCTGCAGAAGCGCTCCTTGATCGACGACCTCTCACCCTCGAGCCTTGCAACCTTGACCGCCACGCGCGCGCCGTCATCGAGCTCACCGCTGTAGACATCGGCCATCGCCCCGCGCCCAACGCGCTCGCACACGACAACCCTGCGAGGCTCGCCGCGAGTTGTGGCGAAGGCCAGCTCCGTAGCGCTCGAAACAGGAGTATCTTGGCGCGTTCCATCTCCTTCCACCATCGACGGCAGCCTATTGATTTTCGAATCGATCTGGTTCATACTGCAGCTCCCAAACCCGCTC
>JAFWGD010000052.1 GCA_017515355.1 Coriobacteriales bacterium | reverse complement strand
CTTGATCGTAGATGCGCTTCCTTTGCCTTGCTGAGCCATATTGCGTTACAGGTCCCTTGCTATCGTGTACGCGTTCCTGACCGCAGTCATAATGTTGGCGACGCTGCTGCAATCGCCGATCATCTGGAACTGCGGAGCGCAGGGCGCGAAGGCGAAGGCCTCCTCAGCCAACGGTTTCTGCCCTGTGGCAATGATAACCGTATCCGCCTCGATGAGCTTCTCTTCCCCGCCTTGGGTGCAATACAGCCCCTCTTCAGCGATCCGCGAGGCCTTGGTGTTGAAGTTCACCGCCATTTCCCTGCGCCGCATCTCGCGCTTGACCGCGATGCGCTGGGAGCTCAGCCCGGGCGCGTTTATGTCGGAGGCCATCTCGATCACCTCGACGTCCAAGCCCTCCATGTCGAGGAAGATGGCGAGTTCGCAACCTACCAGGCCGCCGCCGACAATCGCCACCCTCTTGCCAAGCTTGTCGGGATTGGCGAAGGCGCATTGCGCAGTCACCACGTTGGGCGCATCGATGCCCGGGATGGGTGGGAGCGCTGGCTTGGATCCGATGCACGCCAGGATGACCTCGGGCTTCATCTCCTCCATCATCTCAGGAGTTGCCTCGGTGCCCAAGCGCACCTCGACGCCTGCCTTCTCCAGTTGATCGGCTTGGAACTCCAGATAGCGCTGGAAATACCTCTTGAACGGCACTTTCTCTTCGCAATGCATGCCGCCGCCGAGGTGCTTTTTCCTCTCCAGCAGAGTGACCGAGTGGCCACATTGCCTCGCTGTCAAAGCCGCCTGCATTCCTGCGATGCCGCCTCCGATTACAACGACGTTCTTCTTGACCTTGGCCTCCCTGCCCTCTGGGAACTCGGTCTCGCGAGATGCCCTGGGATTGAGCGCGCAGGTCAGCTTGCCAGTCAGGATCGAAGACCAGCAGCTCATGCACCTTATGCACGGGCGGATCTCGTCATCGCGGCCAGCTCTGGCCTTCTCGGGCAGATAGGGATCGCAGAGCAGCGCACGAGCGCAGTTGACGAAGTCGGCCTTGCCCGAGGCGATGATCTCCTCCATCATCTCCGGCCGTGAGATCGACCCCACCGTGCCGACCAGCGAGTGCTTCAATTCCCTCTTGATGGCCGCTGCATATTCCACCAGCGCCCCCTCTTCCTGAAACATGGTGGGCGCACAGGCCTGCCACTCATCGTTGGAGAGCGTGCCGTGAACGCCGAGCGACACGTGGATGATGTCCGCATGCCCGTCCAGCGCCTTGGCGTATTCGATGCCCTCGTCAAGGCCGTAGCCCTGGGTGAGCTCGGAGGCGCTGATGCGGAACTCGATGGGGAAATCCCTGCCGAGAGCCTCGTGGATCCTGTCGCAAATGGCTATGGCGAAGCGAGCGCGCTCCTCGCGGCTGCCTCCCCATTCATCGGTGCGCTGGTTGGTGAACTCGCTGAAGAACTGCTCGGGCAGCCACCCATGACCACCGTGGATGGTGACCATGTTGAAGCCCTGGTTCTTGACGTTTACCGCGGAAATCACATAGTTTTCAAGGATCTCCTCGATATCGCGCTCGGTGTATGCGGTGATGGGATGGCCGTCGACGACCCCCTCGGATGGCCCGAGATGCTTGCCGCCATAGCGCCCGCAATGGGATAGTTCGGCGGAGGCCACCGCCCCGTGGCGCTTGACCTTGTCCGCGATCTTGCCCATGAAGAAGAGGTTGCGCGCAGTAAGCAAATCGATGCACCTTCCGCCGCGCGAGCCCCTGGGATGGTCCACCTGGCACTCGCCGACGCAGACGGATGCCGCGCCGCCCTTGGCCTTCTCGGCATATTAGTCGATGGCCTCGTCGGGCAACGTGCAATCATCCTTGATGTCCACCCATCCCGTGGGCGAAGCGAAGATCCTGTTCCTGAAAACCACGTTTCCCACCTTGATCGGCGAGAACAGATGCGGATACTTGAGTATTTTCGCAACCTCCTTCCCTATGCCTCTCCGAGGTTAAATATAGCGTGAATCAAAGCGCGAGAGAACACATCTGGAGCCTGTTTTGCTCGCAAAGCGCTTCTTTGGGCAACTGCGAACCTTCCTCCCCTACTTATGTCATTTAAGGTATAATGTATTTTGCGCGAGAATGCGCTGTGTCAGCTTCGTTCGTTGGAGAGCCATGATCACACTCGGGGCATTTCTTCAGATGCTCTTTGCAAATCCCATCCTGGTGATCATCATGGTCATCGTAATCGGCGCCACCGTGGTTAATGGCGCTTCCGCCGCTCCAAACGCCGTTGCAACCCTTGTGGGCACCCGCTCCGTCAAGCCCCAGACAGCCATCATCCTAGCAGCCATTTGCAGCGTCGTTGGCCTGTTCGTCATCTCGCTGTTCAACACCGCCGTAGCCCAGACCATCTTGAGCATGGTGGACTTCGGCGGAGACACCCACTATGCCCTGCTGGGCCTCTGCGCGGGCGCGGTGGCCATCATCGTGTGGTGCACCGCAAGCTGGTGGTTCGGCATTCCCACCTCGAATTCGCACGCGCTCATGGCAGGCATCACCGGAGCAGGAGTCGCCATCACAGGCTTCGCAGGCATCAACGGACACGCTTGGCTGCTCATCCTGCTGGGCCTGGTCATCTCGAGCATACTGGGATTTGGCTGTGGATGGATTCTGGCACGCCTGACCAAGCTGATACTCAGGGGTCTCAAGCGCAGCCATGCCGACCGCGGCTTCCGCATCGTGCAGATTCTCTTCGGAACCGTCGTCGCGCTGCTCCACGGCTCGCAGGATGGCCAGAAGTTCCTCAGCATCGCCTTCATGGGCATCATCCTGGCCTCTGGCGGCAGTCTCGCGCAAGTGGGAGGCGCCTCCATGCCCATCTGGCTCATCCTCCTCATAGGAATCGCCATGGGCCTCGGCACCGCAGTTGGCGGACGCCGAATCATCAAAACCGTGGGCATGTCCATCGCCAAGCTCGAAACCTATCAGGGGGCCCTGGCGATGATCTCCGCATCCATCTGCATCGCTTTCGCAACCTTCACCGGCATCCCGCTCTCGGACGTGCACACCTGCAACACATCCATCGTGGGCGTGGGTGCTGAGCGCAACATCAAGAAGGTCAACTGGGGCGTCATCAAGCGCATGGTGCTGGCATGGGTCATCACCTTCCCCGCCTGCGGCGTGCTCGGCTTCCTGATGACCAAGCTCTTCCTGCTGTTCTAGCGGCGGGGAATCGTCTGGCTCTCATATTGCATTTCCGCTGGTAAATGGCTAAAAAGAATGGTTCTCGAAGCGCTCGGGAACCATTCGTGGACCACGTTCGACTGGGCCAACCTCACGCTATTGCGATCAGATGAACTCGCTCTCCTCGTAATAACCGTAGATCAGGTTGATGTCCGGCTCTTCCTCGTAGTGCGCGGGCTCCTCGTAGGCTTCGTCCTCCTCGAGCAAGATCATACCTGCGTTGACATCGTTGTAGTCATCCGTGCAAAGGTGGTAGGTGGGCTCTCTCGGGGGCAAGTCATCCTCGTAGACGGTATAGAAGCCCGAATCGACGTATTCATCGTCTTCGTAGGGACGATTCCAAGGAAGCCGCGCGCGCTCCTCCGGCGTCAGCTCTTCCTCGTCGACAATATTCAAATCCCAAACGATCCTCATAGGTTCTTCCATGATTGCCTACGAAGCCTAGACATGCCCGCATCGCCCTTCCAAAGGACTCCACTCGATAAAGGCAATTATAGCCCAGACGCATGGAAACGGCATTCGATGCATGCTTGCAAGACCCCGCTCCCACTTTGTTCGCCTACCTCACGTTATCTGGTGGTTTCGTGATAAGATTTAGCCGTAGCGCGCTTGCCGCGTTGCTTATCTTGCTATGTCCAAAGAACATGCATGGCAGCGGCGAGCATTCGGACATACACCCACGAGGAGGGTCAAACCATGAACGACAAGTACAAGTCGCCTGCCGATCTGCCCAAGCCGCAACCCCGCACCGATGACGATTTCGGCGTCGATGCCAACATCAACCTGGATACCATCGACGACTACCTGTTCATCGATGGCGTTGTCTATCGCGATATGCGCCTGCTCGAGGATAGCTGCGAATTCGATAAGGTCGGCGGCGCCCGTGAGCTGGGCGTTTGCGTTCAGGGATACGCCATCACCCCGCTGCCCTACATCTTCGAGCTCGGACCCATGCGTGTCGCTGGCGCCTATCGTTCGGATTGCCTGTTCAGCGTCGACTACGAGGGCGAGATCAACGCACTGGCCGTGCACCCCAACTACAAGG
>JAFWGD010000051.1 GCA_017515355.1 Coriobacteriales bacterium | reverse complement strand
TTCGCTTCGGGCAGGCCGCAAGGATGCTAGAATCTGTGAAGTGAAAAGCAAGCAGCCAAACGACCAGCCGATCATTTGGCCAAGGGCCTTTGGTAACTGCGAACAGGAGCCATGAACCATGAACACCAAGATCCTCAGGAGCATCTCATACGGCGTTTACATCGTGACCTCGATGGATGAGGGGCGGCCGGTTGGCTGCACGGCGAACAGCATCATGCAGATCACCTCCGAGCCGCAGACCGTGGCAATCAGCTTGAACCACGCGAACTACACCAACGAGGTCGTGAAGCGCAGCGGCAAGGTTGCCGTCTCGATCCTCTCCGAGGAGAGCGACCCCTCGCTGATTGGCGGGTTCGGTTTCCGCAGCTCGCGCGACGCCGACAAGTTCGAGGGCGTGAACTACGCGGTTTGGGAGGATCTGCCGATCCTTCTCGACACCTGCGGATGGATGACGCTCAAGGTCATCGATTCGATCGAGACCTCCACGCACACCGTCTTCATCTGCGAGATGACCGATGGCGAGGTGATCGGCAGCAAGCGCCCGATGACCTATGCGTACTACCATGAGGTCATCAAGGGCCGTGCGCCGAAGACCGCACCGACCTACATTCCCGAGCTCGACGGAGATGCTTCTCCCGCTGCGGAGGCGGCGGAGAAGTGGATCTGCTCGATTTGCAAGTACGAATACGACGGTGACGTTCCCTTCGAGGATCTGCCCGACGATTGGGTCTGTCCGATTTGCGGTCAGCCGAAGAGCGTATTCAAGAAGGGCTAGCGCGGGTTTACCGGCTCTAGCCAGATAGCAACTGCCTGAGGGCGGGCTTCCGATCGGAGGCCCGCCCTTTTTGATGGCGATCCCTGTGACGGACTCGCCGTTCCCAAATCCCAAAGCCAATCTCGCAAAAGTTTCTGCCCCTGTTGGGGAAGCTTCCATGAGCTGCTCCGAAAGGCCGTTTTCCAAACGAAGGGGGAGCAGAGAATGCGAGAGAAGAAGAATGAAGAAAGGCGTTCCGACAAGCAGTCGACTCTGCGACATATGCGCGCCATTCAGCGCAGAAAGGCTCTTGACCTGCACGTTGCGTGCAGACCTATTCTTGAAGCCAGCGGAGGCGATATGGAAAAGCGATATTGGGGACGTAGAGAAGTTTGCGAGCTCACGGGCGTTACGCGCAGAGCGCTGCAGGGCTTCAACGAGATGGGCTTGCTCAAGCCCAGCAAGATCGAAGATAACGGGTATTGGTACTACGATGCGGAGGCAATTGCGAAGCTGAAGGATATATTGGTCTTTCAGGACCTTGGGTACACGCGCGCCGAGATTCTCGAGATACTCGAAAACCCGCAGGACAGGGATGCCCACTTCAGGGAAGCGCTCGAGCGCTTGAAGGAAGGTCGCCTTCTTTTCGACGAGAAGATCAGGTTGCTTGAATCGAGCCTGCTCGATTCCGAAGACGACGTGGAATAGCCGATTTGCCATAACCTTGCCAACAACAAAAAGACCCGCCGGAAACGGCGGGTCGTAATTTTGCTAGCCGATGGGCTTTGCGAAGAGACGCCGACTACTCGGCGGCCTCCTCCACAGCCGCCGCAGCTGCCTCGACCTCGGCCTCTGCTGTCTCGACAACAGCCTCTGCCTCAGCCTCGACTGCCTCACCAGCTTCGGCGGCTGCCTCGGCCTCGGCCTTCGCTGCAGCCTCTGCAGCTGCTGCGGCCTCGGCTGCGATCTGGGTTTCGCTCTTGACCGAAACGGTGAGGTCGGCCTTGATGTCGCGATAGATCGCAATCGAAGCGATGTGATCGCCAGCGGTCTTGATCGGCTTGCGCAGATCGACCTTCTTGCGATCGATATCGATGTCGAACTGCTCCTTGATCGCCTCTGCGATCATGACTGCAGTGACCGAACCGAACAGCTGTCCGTCCTCGCCGACCTTTGCGCCGATGATTACGGCCTTGCCATCCAGAGCAGCCTTGAGATCGTCAGCGGTCTCGATGCGCTTGACTTCGCGCTTCTTGATGTTGTGCATACGCTGCTCAAGCTGCTTAAGATTTCCCTTGGTAGCCTCAATGGCAATTCCCTGGGGGAGGAGATAGTTGACGGCGAAGCCCTGTGCTACGTCGATGACATCTCCCTATCCGCCTTTGCCTTTCAGCTCCTTCAACAAAATGACCTTCATTGTCTTCTCCTTAGAGCTGAATTACGAACGATTCCTGCGGTCCATGCGGCCGCCGTTGCTGATGATCGGCACGGTGTAAGGAACCAGTGCCATCTCCCTGGCGCGCTTGATGGCGTTTGCCAGGTCGTGCTGATGCTGGGTGCAGGTTCCGGTAACGCGACGCGGCTTGATCTTGCCCCTGTCAGTCATGTACTTCCTGAGAAGAGCGACGTCCTTGTAATCGATAACCGGAGCTCCGCTCTTGCAGAACTGGCAATACTTGTGGCGTGGCTGGCGATTGTAGTCTGCCATAGCGTTTCCCTCCTTTGCGTTCAAAACGGGCCTCCGGCTTTGCGGAGGCGAAGCGTGCTTGTTTGATTCCTAGAAAGGAATCTCCTCGTCATAGACCGAAACATCGGGAGCATCGGGAATGCGAGAGGCGTGGCTAGGCGCAGGCGACGACTGCTGCGAATAGCTGCTGTCGCGCGAGGTGAGGAACTCGATCTCGTCGACGATGACCTCGATCTTGCTGCGCTTCTGTCCGTCTCGCTCCCACTGGCTCCAACGCAGTTTGCCCTCTATGGCGACCTTGGTTCCCTTGGTCAGGTAGGGTGCGATTCCCTCTGCCCTGGTTCCGAACATGGTGCAGTCGATGAAGTTGGTGTAGTCTTCCCAAGCGCCGGAGGCCTGATTCCTCCTGCGGTCATTCACTGCAATGCCGAGTCCGAGTACGGGCAGTCCGCTCGCGGTTTGACGGAGCTCAGCATCCCTGGTCAGGTTTCCACTGATGACAACCTTGTTGATACTCATTTCGTCCTACTTTCTAGTTGCGCAATCTCAATTGCACGTGCAAAGCCGATAAAGCCTATTTCTCATCGCGGCGCACGATCATGTGGCGGACCACAGGGTCGATGATGCGGAGTACGCGATCGAGTTCGGAAATGCTCTCAGGATTTGCCTGGAAATTCACGAGGAAATATTCGCCCTCGTTGAGATTGTTGATCTCATAGGCGAGCTTCCTCTTTCCCCACTCATCGACCGACTCTACGGTTGCGCCGATGTTCTCAAAGGTAGCGTCAAGCCTCGCGTTGAACGCGACACGCTCTTCCTCTGTGAGTGCAGGGTTAATGAAGTACAGCAGCTCGTAAGCCTTCATGTGTCACCTCCTCTGGACTGATGCGGCCCCGGTTTCTTCCGGAGCAGAAAATGAACTAGTGAAGGATAGCATTTTTCCCGCTAGAACGCCATTTCAATTTGTCAAAGGCCTCTTTCGCCCAAGCAAACGCGCCGCTCGGAGCGGCAAATCGCGCCTTTGCCTGGCAGGCAACCTCCTTTCCGACGGGTTCGGCTTGCTGCGAACGCGCTCGCCCGCGCGTCTTGCGAGCATTCGGACAACTAAGGCCAACGCCCCAGCCGCTGCGAGCGAGATGGCGAAGGCGATGCCGCCAATGCTTGCGAACAAGGCGCTTACGTTGTGCAGGGTGCCATCGAGAATCGACGAGATCTTATAGAACGCGGAGGAGAAGATGCCCACTTTATCGTCAGCGACCACCAGCGACTCTCGGTAGCTTTTCAGGGCATCCGCCTCGATGGGGGAGCTGATGGGGGATCCTCGATGGGTGCTTGGCTTGAAGGGGTGTCTACAGGTGCTTCGACAGCAAACGACGCCTCCATCGCCAGCGCAGGTGCAGCGTGCGCTTCAGCTGGCAGCGTGATGGGAGAGACGGCCACGGGCGCGACATCGGACTCCGGCTGCTCATTAGGCTCAAGACCGCTGAGAAGCTCCATTGGATCGTAGTAGGTGCGCCCGCGCTTGAGCCCCATATGCAGATGCGTGGTGGGAGAGGACCTGTCGCCCGAGGCGGCAAGCATTCCCAGCACCTCGCTCTCTCCGATGGAATCGCCTTCCCTCACGCACACATCGCTGAAGGGCAACAGCGTAACGACTCTGCCGTCGTCGATGCGTATCGAGACTCCGAGCGTGGTGGGGGAATCGCTGCTCTCATCGGTGGGAATGCTGCCTACGAAGGAAATCTCTCCGGAAACAGGCGCTCGCACCTGCGCTCCGGCCTCGGCAGGGATGTCGACCCCATGGTGCGTGAAGGCCTCCGCCGAAGAGCTCGCGTATCTGTCTAGGAAACCTAGCGAAACCTGCTCGCTTGCGGCAATCGGCCACGCCGCGAAGGCTTGGCTTTGCCCTATGAGCAGGAAGGCGGAAACGAAAAGGAGCAGGAAGGCTACAGCCTTGGTGATACCGGATTTGGCGGATCCGAAAACTGGTTGCAGAGAGGTGATGGGCATAGTCGGCATGCGAGCTTCGAAGCACTCGTCCGACTTGCTTGGGTTGGAAGCTGCAACGGCAGGGCATGCGCCGTTGCGCTGGGTGATGCTGCGCATTCGCTCCTCCTCTTCGTTTTTCGCTCATCCAATGCTGAACGACGAACCTTACCGAAGGGCTTGGGAATTCCAAATGCAATCCAAATGGATTCCAAACGATTTCCAAATGAAAGCCGAACGCGCGGCTAGTCGGCCAATGTGCGATTCGGCCATTTCCGAGCGTCAAAACAAGCTCGTTGTGCCGCAGCTCGGCTATACTAGTGTTCTAACGACCACTACAATCGAGAGAAGCCAGATGATCGACTTCCAGATATGCAACCCGCGCACATCCCATTTCGTCCCTCCGAAGACCGGAATGGACGGCAGTCTGCTTGCCGATTACAACAAACTGGCCGCGCGCAGCGCCTTCCCAGCCTGCTATCAAAACGGATTGCTGCACACGTCATTCGGTCTCTTTTCGGTCATCGCTGGCGCAGCATGCTCGCTTTCCAGATACTTCACTGCGGGCGCGGGCATCGCGTTCAACCCGCTTATCGTCATCGCGGGCATAGTAGTTGCGGCCATTCTCGCGCTCCTCTTCGGATACATCATGCAGGTCAAAGTCTTCATTTCGCGCAACCTCTGCTTCTTCTCCAACGACAACCCTGCGCCGCTGATTCGCGTCATCGTTCCATTTGTGGCTTACGCGGCGGTCGTGGTTTTCTGTATCGTAGATGGCAGCAATTACAGCATCATCGCCGCCATGGGCTGCGGTTACGCGCTGATTGCCCTGTTCACGTACTACAAATGTGGCCGCACTGGTTTGTTCACTCTCTCTCTGCTGGCCTTCGTCATACCAACGGCATTCGCGCGATTCGGCTTCCTGCCCTTCCCTGATCTGCTCGGCAACGCGGGCTTGGCCATGCTTCTCAACGGGGTCCTCTTCACCTCCTGCGGCACGATGTTCCTGCAGATTGCGCTTCAGGGCCTCGTGCAGGCGGGACAGCGCGAAAAGCTCCACGAATTCCTCACCTCTGGTGAAAAGCGCAAGAAGTTTCTCGCTCTCTCGTATCTGTGCACCCAGCTCGACTCGCGTGTTCTCAGCGATGTGCTCGAGCTCGTCTACGACGAAGAGCCCGTCATCGCCTACATCGCGCAGGTGGCCTTAAGCGATGCTTGGGGCCCGGAGGTTGAGAAGAATTACGTTCCAGCGGAGATCAACTGGACCAGCGAGGTTGTCCGCGAGGCAAGGGTGCGTCATAGCGAACAGGTGCAGGATGCGCTCATAAAGCGCTGGATGAAGCACTACTCGCTTGTGGAGGGGAACATGCGAGAGCTGGTGAATGAGAGCAGGCAAGGCCTGGAGAACCTGATTCGCATGGCGTACGGCGATGTGGTATACGCTCCAGCGCAATTCATCGCTCTTGAGTTGCTGGGATGCACGCAAACTCCCGAGGGTTTCAAGGCGCTTCTGAGATGCCTGCTAGCCAGCGATTCCAAGGTCGCGAAATCCGCCATCACCGGCTTCTATGGCGCTGGCATCGATGCGATTCCCTATCTAACGCAGCTCTTCGATGCACCGCGCGCGTGGATTCGCCGCCGAGCGATCTATGCCACGCGCTCCCTTCTCGATCATCTGCGCAGGTTCCGCAACGCCGACGTCACGGTTGCGTATGAGATGCTCAAGGAGGCCACCGACAAGCTGATGCAGGCTGATGACACGGGAACCTTTGCAGCCGCGATACAGCTGCTTCCGCTTGAAAACGAGGAGGAAATCGAGGTCATCGAGGCTTATTGCGCCAATGACAGGCCGCTCATCGCCATCGAGGCCATGAGGGCCCTTAGCGAGCCGCATCCCGATCGCGCCAAGCGCTGGATATACGATGCGCTCTTCGACTCCTTGCCGAGCATAAGATACGCTGCGGTCAAGCTCTGCGTTGCGCTGGGAAGCAAGGAGGCCTCGTTCGAGATCTGCAAGATCGTCAAGGACGAGAAGGACCCTCTGGTCAAAAGCGCGCTGGTCGACGCGTTGGATAACTTCGAGGGCAAGTTCTTCCCAACGCGCGCGGCAGACACTGGCCGACGCAGCAAATAGCGCCTCCTGGCGCTCGCTCGCCCGGACAATCGCAATCGGTGGGATTTTTTTGGACAGCGCGCATCCGTGCTGTCCCGCCTACTCCGGCTTGACCCCCGCAAGGTCCGGGTCGTACATCGTCTCGATGTCGCCGAGGTCGATCAGGCCGCTGTCGAACTCGATTTCATCTCCGCCGTTCTTGAGCGTGTATGCGAGGCAATAAGCCTTGCAGAGGCTGTCGTCGGCCTTGGCGATCTCGACGATGATCGCGTCTACCTGGCCATCCTCCTCGGTCTCGACGTAGCCGTCGTAGCAGTAGGTGTAGGCGCTCGAGTTATGCGAGATCAGATTTATGGCAGCTTTGGCGGAAAGGCCGCACTCCTCGGGATTGTCGCCCGGGTGCGTCTCGACGAGCACGTCGTCGCTGTCGTTTTTGAGGCAGACCGTGAAGGGCGTGAACTGCCCCGCCTTCTCCATCTTGGTTATCGCCTCGTCCAGGGTGTAGAAGAGCAGGTTGCTGAGGGCTTCCTCGAGGTCGAGGTCGGTCAGTTCCGCATCATCGAACAGCATCTCGTCTTTTTCTGCCATCTCAAAAACCTTTCACGATGTTCTCGGCGCGCTGCGCACCTTCCGTCACTAGCATCTTAACAAAGGAAGGCAACGGACAGGCGGTATTTCCATTGAAGCATCAATGCGAGCTACATAAGGTTCACAACCAGCAGGGTATTGCGGAGATGTGCTTCGTGTGCGGGGAGGATAACGACCTCGGCCTGCACGCGCAGTACCTCGAGCTGGATGACGGCAGCCTCATGGGCATCTTCAAACCCAACCCCAAGCTGCAGAGCTATCCCGATCGCATGCATGGAGGGGTGTCGGCGGCGATTCTCGACGAGACGCTCGGCCGCACGCTGCTGGCCGTTCAGCCCAACGCGCAGGCCGTCACGATCGAGCTCAACCTCAAGTACCGCAAGCCGGTGCCGCTGGGAGAGGAGATCAGGGCCGTGGCGCACATCGTGAAGGCGCGCTCGCGCACCTTCGATGCGCAAGGATGCATCCTGCTCTCTGACGGCTCGGTGGCGATGGAGGCGACGGGAAGGTTCGCGATCATGACATCGGAGCAGGTCGGGCTGCCAGATGGCTCGAACGGCCTGCACCCCGATACGCGCGAATTCCCGGATGAGGTGGAGATCTGATAAGCGGCCTCCTGCCAGCTGGCGCACCGTTTCGGCGCTTTGCCGTAAGGGTGAAATGCGACATGCAAGAGCCGTTGTTTGATGCTATACTGCGATTTACTGCGATTTGCGCTTTTGCGCGATGAGCAGCCGATATGGATGCGGAGAGCTGGCCGAGCGGCTGAAGGCGCACGATTGGAAATCGTGTATACGGCAAAAAACCGTATCTAGGGTTCAAATCCCTAGCTCTCCGCCATTTGAAAACAAAGCGCGCAAGCGCTGAATGTTCGGAGGCTAGGGTTTTGAACCCGTAGGGAACGATAGCCCAGTGGGCTATCGTTGTCCGAGCGCGAAAGCGCGCAGGACCGTCAGCATGCGAGAGCATGCGCAAATCCCTAGCTCTCCGCCATTGACTTTCAAGCGCTTAGGCGCTTTTTGATTCCATCCCGCGGAGGGGTGGCAGAGTGGTTGAATGCGGCGGTCTCGAAAACCGTTAGGCGGGAGCTCCCCGTCTCGAGGGTTCGAATCCCTCCTCCTCCGCCAGTTTTCCTTTTGTTTGGCTCGCTGATTGCCGTGGCTTGCGCTTTTTCGTGCATCGTTTCCGTGCAAATAATCGACTTGTGCATGATTTCGGCTCTTTTAAGCCAAATGCATGGCCATTTTTTGGAGAAATGTGAAATTCAACCCTCTCTCCGCCAAGCAGGTGGCCAAAATTTCGAGTAATGTGAAACTTTTATTGCGAGTTGTCCATTCGCAAAAATGGACAACCCCTCTGACCTGCGGTTTTGCTGAAACGGAAATCGAATTTAGGCGAGGTGCCGGAGAGAGTTTCACAAAAGTCGAGTTTTTGGCCACCGTTTAGGCGAGAATTGCGAAAATTTCGCATAAGTCGAATTATTGGCCGCAGGAAAGGGCCATCGACCGGCTGCGACTTGTTCGTCTAATCCCACTGCGCCTCGAGAGCCTCGACCAGCGGGGCGAACGACTCCAGATAGAAGTCGGCCACCTCGCGGACGCGCTCGGAGTTGCGGAACGAGTGGCGGTCGTGGATTGCGCCCGCGGTCATCCCGATGCGTTTGGCGCTTTCGATCGCGACGGCCACATCCTCGAATACCAGGCACTCCTCCGGAGCGCATCCGATCTTGCGCGCGGCCAGCGCATAGACGTCGCTGCTGTGCTTGTTGGAGCCGCATTCGTCGCAGAACGCGACTGCATCGATGAGCTCCTCGAATCCATTGGCTTGCATAGAGGCTTTCAGGAGATGTTTTGACACAGATGTGGCAATTGCCGTTTTAACGCCTCTTTTCTTCAAGTTTTGCAAATATTTCACAGCCCCGTCAAAACATTTCACAGTGTGCGAATATGCATAAACGGCCATCTCGTTGAATTTTTCTCCGATTTCCTCGACGGTCATGTCGAGGTTCGAATGATCGTAGAAATACTGCGCGGTCTCGCGAAATCCCAGCGCGGCGATCTCCTGAACGTAGTTCTCGGGAAGCTGCATATCGTAGGTTTCGCAGAAGCGCTGGTCGACCTCGTACCAAACTCCCATCGAGTCGACCAAAGTGCCGTCAAAATCGAAGATTACGCCCGAAAAACCGGGGTTTATCGGCAGAAATGCGTCAAGCTCTGGGAATCTCAACCGCTGATTGTCCACAGTCGTCGTTCATCCTTTCCGACATTCCCGCCGCGCTTGCCGGGCGCTTCGCGCGATGCGGCGAACCGAGCGCTCGTTTCGCCTGATGATAGCATCCGCCGTCGCCGAACGATACCTGAACTACATCTGAACGGCAGCCAAACAAAACCTAAAAAAATTTCAAAAAAATCTCAAATTGTGACCAATTGAAATCAGTTGTGCTGTGAAAAGTGTGAAAAGCTGACAAAGCTGGCTAAATCGCCTTTTATTTTTCAACAGCCGCATTGCACTTCTGGTGCGTTGCTGTGCACATCCTTTTTCTGGCCTCAAAACGGGCGCTTGGCGCCTCTTTTTTGTCCGGCGATCTTTGCTATTATACGTTTCGCAGTTCAAGAAGGAGTGCTTTTAGACATGCCGTTTGCAACCGAGACAACCTATCAGGAGAGCGTGTACGATTCGAACGCCACGTTCAGGGAAAAGGTGATTCCGCAGAACATCGAGGCGGAGAAGGCGGTGCTCGCCGCGGTCATCCTCGACCCTGTTATCCTTGAGGAAGCCATCCTCCAAATCAAGGCGGATGCTTTCTACAGGCCTTCGCATCAGAAGATCTTCACGGCCATCACCGAGCTCTACTCGGACGCGGTGGCGGTCGACCAGATCTCGCTCGCCGAGCGCCTGCGCGCCAAGGGGGAGCTCGAGAGCATCGGCGGCAAGGCATACATTCTCGAACTGGCGGACAACTCGTTCGCACTGGCAAATTGGCAGCGCCACGTCGAGATCGTCAACCGGCAGGCGCTCCTGCGCAAGCTCATCATGGCTGCCACCAAGATCAGCGCGCTCTCCTACGATGCCCCCGACAACACCGAGCAGGTGGTGGAGGAGGCGGAGAAGCTCATCTTCGAGGTGACCGACAGCCAGATCAAGAGCTCGTTCCAGTCGATGGGCGATCTGATCAACGTCACGATCGACAACCTCGAGAAGTTCTCGCGTCAGTAGACCCACATGCAGGGTGTGCCGACCGGTTTCCGGGACATCGACAGGATTCTCGCGGGAATGCGCGGAGGCGATCTCATCATCATCGCTGCCAGGCCAGGCGTCGGCAAGACGTCGCTCGCGCTGAATATCGCGGTCAACGCCGCAAAGGCCGGCACCTCGGTGGCATTCTTCTCCCTTGAAATGCCCTCCGATCAGCTGATCCAGAGGGTCATGTGCACCGAGGCGCTCGTCGACCTCTCCAAGATGCGTCGTGGCAATATCACCACGGCGGACTGGG
>JAFWGD010000050.1 GCA_017515355.1 Coriobacteriales bacterium | reverse complement strand
TCTCAGGGGCTCTGGGGACCGAATAGGCCTTCCCTTCGAGCCCCGCTATCTCTGCCAGCGCGACATCGGAGACCTCCGCATCCGCCGAGACCACGAAATGCACGTCGGATTTCCTTCGCGCATCCACCGAGCGCCTGTTAAGCGATGCCTCGAGCACGCCGTCGCGTGCGATGCCGAGCTTGCGCGCAACCTCGCGGCGCAGCGCCTCGGCATCGTTGTCCAGCCCGAAGGCCAGCGGCATCTTGATGTTTGCGACCCTGATCTTCACGGAGGGCCCTCTACGAGATGCAGGCGGAACGCGCGGCAACCAGCCCGCTGCCCCAGGCCCAGTGCAGGTTGAACCCGCCGCAAGCGCCATCGACGTCGAGCGCCTCGCCGCAGACGTAGATGCCCGGGCGCCCGAGGCTCTCGAGCGTCTTGCCGTCGACCGCCTCCGTCGAGACTCCGCCGCGCGTGACCTGCGCATTGTCCGCGCCGGGAAGGTCGGCGATTGTCAGCTCGAAGTTCTTGAGAGCGAAGGCAAGGTCGTCGACGGGCAGCTCTCTTGGCGGATCGTCCACGTCGACGCCGCAGTAGTCGAGGATGGCGGGGATTGCCTGCCCGTGGATCAGCCCGGACAGCGCCGCCAGCAGCGCCTTGCTCGTCTGGCGCAGCATCCTGTAGCGCTCGTTGCGAGTCTCGAGGTCGGCCGCGAGCTCCTCTTCGCTGAGGAAGGGGACGAGGTCGAGCGAGATCTCGTCGCCGTAGTTGGCGTAGCGAGAGCAGTCGAAGATGACGATTCCGCTCACTCCGTACTTGCGGAAGAGCACCTCTCCGGTGTCGCTGAAGGCCACCTTGCCGCCGCTGCGCAGCGTGACCCTGGCGCGGATGCGGACGCCGTCCATGGCCTCGGTGGCGTTGCCGCTGGTGGCAAGCGGTCCGAGCACGAAGCTCTTGCTGTCTATCGGCAGCGCGAGCCGCGCGGGCACCTTGAAGGAGTTGCCCGTCGCCACGATCACCTTGTCGAAGACAGCCTCGCTGCCATCATCGACCGTCACGACCCAATCGCCCTGCGCTCCGAGACGCTCGCGATCGTCGTCGTTGGCGGCTCGCACTCCGTGGACCTTGCAATCGGTCTTGATGTAGACGCGAAGCCTGCGGCACTCCCAGGCAAGCGCCTCGACAACCGAGGCAGCGGAGTTGGTCACCGGATAGATTCGCCCCTCGCTGTCCTCGAATGTGAGCAGCCCGATGCTCTCGAAGAACCCGCGGATAGCCGCGCAGCCGAGCTCGCCGAGCGCCTCTTGGACGAATGCGGGGTTGTTGTAGCCCTTGAAATCCCAGCCGGGCTCGATGGCGGAGTTGCTGAGGTTGCAGCGCCCGTTGCCGGTTTTGAGGATCTTCGTGCCGAGGCGATGACCCGCCTCGTAGAGGGTGGTCTCGGCGCCATTGCGGGCGCATTCGATCGCGGCAACGAGGCCAGAGGCCCCAGCTCCGATCACCGCCACTTGCTTTTCAGACAAGGCAACCTCCCGTCGCATGGTTTCGCAAAACAGGCTCATATCGCCATGGCTTCCAATTATAACCCGCCGCAACTGCGGGAATTGGTTTAGAATAAACGAAATGCCCAGCTAGAAGGGCAAAAAGCAAGCGTTGCGCCACTGGCGCTCTCCAAGGAGTTCTTCGATGATCGAATCCGTATCCGCCCAGAACATCTCCGACGGCGTGAGCAAGAAGCAGCTCGAGTACCTCTCGTCCGAGGGGGACACCATAATCAGCGCGTGGGAATGGGTTCCCGACGCAGAGGCCGGTGCCCAGCCGCCGCGCGCCATACTTCAGATCGCGCATGGGATGGTCGAGTTCATAGATCGCTACGACGAATACGCCCGCGTGCTGGCCAAGGCCGGAATCATCGTGGTCGGCAACGACCATATCGGCCATGGCGACTCGGTCTTCTCGCAGAAGCAGTGGGGAGAGCTGCCCTACAAGAACGGCGCCGACGTGCTGGTCGCCGATG
>JAFWGD010000049.1 GCA_017515355.1 Coriobacteriales bacterium | reverse complement strand
GGCCGTCTCTCCCGCAATCAGTCCCGATCCGATGGCGAATCCATTGGCTGACCCTGGCGCGTAATATGGAGAGGTGAAGATATCTGCATCGGCGCCAGCGACGAAGAGCGCAGGAATCGGCTTGCCATTGGAGTCGAGCGCCTGCATGCTGCCGTTGCAGCGGATCCCACCAAGCGAAAGCCAACCGCAAGGCGAGCTCTGCACGCAGTAGAAAGGAGGCTCGGCGACAGCCGCGAGATACTTGGCGTCCTTGAAGAAGAGCGTATCGCGACCATCTGCGCAGCACTCGTTGTATTCGGCGACGGTCTGGGGCAGGCGCGGCAGCTCGAATCGCTCGGCGATCTCCTCGATCGAGCTGGCCGAGAAGGCCCAGCCCTCTTCGACCGCCTTGGCGAACTGCTCGCGAATATCGGATGCGAAGAACTCCGCAAACATCCCCTGCATGCGAGCATCTCCCATGAAGTGCGCGACGGGTTCGCTTTCCCAACGGCGCATGAACGCCTCGTCGCAGATGGCGTAGCTGCAGCTGCTGCGAAGCATCGGCTCGCAGCAGAACATCGTGCGCTCGCACATCACCCCCTCGTCGACGAAGCGCTCTCCCTGCGCATCGACGAGAAGCCTGCCGAAGATCGGAAGGCGGAGCGCCTCGTTGGTGTTGTATCCGGGCCTGTATGAGTAGCTCGGCGATGCCTTGGGATTCGCACCGCCATATTCATTCATCGAGATGCTGAAGCACTTGCCGATCTGCGCGCCAGCCTCGATCGCAGCGTTGATGCCAGCGCCCTTGCAGAGGGGATTGCCGCCGCAGACGATGCTCGCGCCAGCGAAGCGCTTCGCAACCTCCTCGGGACTGCCGAGGAATCCTCCGGTGGCGATGATGACCGCCCCCGCTTCTATCCGAGAAGCCTCGCCATCGCACAGAATCCCTGCCATGATGCCGTTTTCGTCATAGATCAGCCCCGTGAGCGCGGTGTTGAAGATGCACTGCACGCCAACGCTTTCGGCAAGGCGGGAGAAGGCCTCTGCGCGCTCGGGGCCATTGAAACCGTAGAGATGTCCGCCCCGCACCATCATCGGAGTGTTCGAATCGGTGCGCTCGAAATCGACGTCGAAGGGCATCCCCGCCTCGACGAAGGCATCGATGGCGCGACCGCTGGCCTCAATGATCGCGCGCATGGCCTTCTGGTTGGATTGGTAGTTCGTTCCCTTGTTGATCCACGCCATGTACTCCTCGATGCCGAGGGGCTCCGGGGACGATTGCTGCAGCGATGAGCCGACTGCGAAGGCCGCGCTCGTGCGCATGTTGGTGGTGCCTGCCATCGATGGCGCAGCTTCTATCGCCACGACGCGCGCACCCGCCTTCGCGGCTCCATAAGCTGCCATGAGGCCGGAAGCACCAAGCCCCGCAACCGCAACGTCGCAGGAGATCGTCGTCGTCGCGTTCTCTCTCACAGGACCCCCTTCATCGAATGGACGCGTCCTTGTAAAACTCTTGTAAACGTTTGGCCTATCGACCCGTCAATGCGCATGTTTCCGATTGACCAGCCTATGTGCAGCATTATAATCGTTGAAGAAACAAAGGCGTTTCAGCAGGGCGATTCGCGCCCCCTGAAGCGCTTTTTTCTTTTATGGCAAGAAAGGGCGCGTGACAGTGGAGTATCGTCCGAATCGAAAGATCGTTCTCGAAGATGGGCAGGAATACTACGGCTATTCCTTCGGTTCCGAAGCAGAGAAGATCCTCGAGCTCGTCTTCAACACCTCGATGGTGGGCTACCAGGAGATCCTCTCCGACCCATCCTATACCGACCAGGCCGTGGTCATGACCTACCCGCTGGTCGGCAACTACGGGATGGCAGCAGATGACTACGAGACCGAGACCCCGACGATCGGCGCGCTCATAGTCCGCCAGTACACCGAGGAGCCCTCGAGCTTCCGAGCAGAGAAGTCGCTCGGCGAGGTTATGGAGCAGTATGGAATCGTCGGAATCAGCAATGTCGACACTCGGAAGCTGACGCGCTCGATCCGCGATCATGGAAGCCGAATCGCACTTCTGACCAGCGCGGATGCGCCGTTGGAAGCCAGCCTGCAAAAGCTGAGCGAATTCACCCTGCCGACGGACTCGGTGCCACGAGTAAGCTGCCGAGAGCCATGGGAAGCCGGACAGGGCAACAACGGACTCCGCGTCGTCGCAATCGACTGCGGAATCAAGCTCAACATCGTCCGATCGCTCGTAAAGCGCGGCTGTCGCGTGACGATCGTCCCATGGGACACGTCGGCCGATGCGATCCGCAGCCTTCAGCCCGACGGCATCTTCATCTCCAACGGACCAGGCGATCCTCAGGATGTGCCGGAAACAATCGGCAGCATACGTTCGCTACTGGGCTTCCGCCCGATATTCGGAATCTGCCTTGGCCACCAGATTCTCTCGCTGGCCTACGGGGCGCAGACATACAAGCTGAAGTTCGGCCACCGCGGGGGCAACCATCCCGTGAAGGATCTGGACACCGGGCGCATCGAAATCACCTCGCAAAACCATTCCTATGCGGTGGACGAGAAGAGCATGGAGAAGACTCCGCTTGTGGTGACTCACCGAAACCTGCTCGACGAGACCGTCGAAGGCATGAGATGCGAGCGCGACAGAGTGTTCAGCGTGCAGTACCACCCTGAAAGCTCACCTGGGCCGCAGGATAGCACACACCTCTTCGACCGCTTCATCCGCCTGATGGAAGGGGGTCGAAACCATGCCTAAGAGAACGGATCTCCACAAGATCCTCGTAATCGGCTCCGGCCCCATCGTAATCGGGCAAGCCGCCGAATTCGACTATTCGGGCGCGCAGGCCTGCTTGGCGCTGAAGGAGGAGGGCTACGAGGTCGTGCTCTGCAACTCCAACCCAGCCACGATCATGACCGACAGATCCATCGCGGACAAGGTCTACATGGAACCGCTGACGCTCGAATACGTTGCCAAGATCATCCGCTACGAGCGGCCGGATGCGATTCTCCCCAACATCGGAGGACAGACCGGGCTCAACCTCGCAATCCAGCTTGAGAAGAAGGGAGTCCTCGCGGAATGCCGCGTTGAGTTGCTGGGTACGCGCCGTGAGTCGATCGAGCAGGCTGAAGACCGCGACAGATTCAAGCACCTCTGCGAGAGCCTCGGCGAGCCCATCCTGCCCTCGGAGATCGCCTCCACCATCGAGGAGGGCCTCGAGGTTGCGCAACGAATCGGCTACCCAGTCGTGCTGCGCCCCGCGTTCACCCTCGGCGGAACTGGCGGCGGCTTCGTCGACACCCCTGAAGAGCTCGTGCCGATGATGAAGAATGCGCTTGAACTATCTCCGGTCAACCAGGTTCTCGTCGAAAAGAGCGTCAAGGGCTTCAAGGAGATCGAGTACGAGGTCATTCGAGATGCCAATGACACCGCGATTGCGGTCTGCAACATGGAGAACCTCGATCCCGTCGGAATCCACACTGGCGACTCCATCGTCGTCTGCCCATCCCAGACGCTGACCAACAAGGAATACCACATGCTGCGCGACAGCGCGCTGAGAATCATCCGCGCGTTGAAGATAGAGGGCGGTTGCAACGTGCAGTTCGCGCTCGATCCCAACTCGTTCCAGTACTATCTGATCGAGGTCAATCCACGCGTCTCCCGCTCATCCGCGCTGGCCTCCAAGGCGAGCGGGTACCCCATCGCACGAGTCTCCGCGAAGATCGGGGTAGGCATGACGCTCGACGAGATTCGCCTGGCCAACACACCCGCATCCTTCGAGCCGGCGCTCGACTACATCGTCACCAAGCTGCCGCGCTTCCCCTTCGACAAGTTCGCAGATGCCAATAACTCGCTATCCACGCAGATGAAGGCGACCGGCGAGGTTATGAGCATAGGGCGAACCTTCGAAGAGAGCCTGCTCAAGGGAATCCGCTCGCTGGAGATCGGCACCTTCCACATCTACATGGCGAAGTTCGACGACATGGGAACGCAAGAGCTGATCGACTACGTGAAGATCGGCACCGACGACCGCATCTACGCCATCGCGGAGCTCCTATGGCGTGGATGCGAAGTGGACGCGATCGCCGAGATAACCGGAATCGACCGCTTCTTCCTGCGCGGAATCCGACACATCACGCAGGCGGAGGAGGAGGCCAAGGCTCGACCATTCGACCCCGAGGCGCTGAAAGCTGCCAAGAGGCTCGGCTTCTCGGACAGAGAGATTGCGCTGCTATGGAAGGCTGACGAGCTGAGCGTCACCTCCTTCCGCAAGGAAAGCGGAATCATCCCAGTCTACAAGATGATCGACTCCTGTGCTTCCGAATTCGACAGCTACATCCCCTACTTCTACTCGACCTACGAGGAAGACAACGAGTCGATCGTCTCTGACAAGCGCAAGATCATAGTTCTGGGCTCCGGTCCAATCCGCATCGGCCAGGGAGTGGAGTTCGACTACTCGACGGTACATGCGATTCAGACCCTCCAGCGCGCGGGCTACGAGGCGATCCTCATCAACAACAATCCCGAGACGGTCTCGACAGACTATACCTGCTCCGACAAACTCTACTTCGAGCCGCTCTTCCCAGAGGACGTGATGAACATCATCGATTTGGAGCAGCCAGAAGGCGTGATCGTGACGCTGGGCGGACAGACGGCGATCAACCTCGCCGAACCGCTCAAGAAGCGCGGAGCGAGGATCATCGGAACGGACTGCGAGGCGATCGATCGCGCCGAGAACCGCGATTTATTCGAGAGGCTGTTGCTCGAACTCGGCATCCCGCAGCCCGAAGGCGAAGCGGTCACGAGCGTGGAAGCGGGTATCGAGGCCGCTCAGAGAATCGGCTATCCAGTCCTCGTCCGCCCGAGCTTCGTGCTAGGCGGGCGCGCCATGCAGATCGTGGCGAAGGAAAAGTCGATGTGGGACTACCTCAAGACAGCGGTTGCGGTCGATGAGGACAAGCCGGTGCTAGTCGACAAGTACATTCGCAGCAAGGAGGTGGAAGTGGATGCCGTCTGCGATGGCCAGCGTGTATTCGTGCCAGGAATCATGGAACTCGTCGAGAGAACAGGCATCCATTCGGGCGATTCGATCAGCGTCTATCCCCCGTACAGCCTCTCCGACAACGTCAAGCAAACCATTCTCGACTATACCGAAAGGCTCGGATTGGGAATAGGAATCGTCGGACTCTTCAACATCCAGTTCATCGTCGACAGCGACGAGAGGGTCTATGTCATCGAGGTCAATCCGCGCTCCTCGCGCACCGTCCCGTTCCTCTCAAAGGCAACTGGCTACTCGCTTGCAGACATCGGCACGCTGGTGATGCTCGGAATCTCCTTGGAGGAGCAGGGAATCTCCGTGCGCTATCCAGCTGAGAAGGATCGCTTCTATGTGAAGGTGCCCGCGTTCTCGTTTTCCAAGCTGCAGGGCATGGACGCGTATCTCTCGCCCGAGATGAAGTCTACTGGAGAGGCGATCGGCTACGACAAGAAGCTGCACAGGGCAGCCTTCAAAGCGATGATAGCCGCAGGGCTCTCGCTGCCCAACTATGGCACGGTGCTGGTCAGCGTGGCAGACGAGGACAAGGAGGAGACCGTCCCGCTGGTCAGGAGGTTCTACGACATGGGCTTCAACATCGAAGCCACATCGCTTACGGGAGAGGTGCTGAGGGAACACGGAATCCGCACGCGCATACGGCATAAACCGAGCGAGGAAAGCGAGGAGGTGCTCGACTCGATTCGCGCAGGATACGTGAGCTACGTAATCAACACGCGCGCGATTTTGAGCGGAGTGCACTACGGCGACGGCGTGGCAATTCGCCGTTGCGCTGCACAGAACAACACGACGATGCTCACGTCGCTCGACACAGTACGGCTGGTGCTCGACGTTCTGGAAGAGCTCACGATCGGAGTCTCGACGATTGACTCCGAGTGAGCGAGCAGCGCAGGCAGTCCGCCATGATAATCCAGGGGCGTGCGATTCTGCACGCCCCTGATCTTTATCGATAGACTCGGTCTCAGCAGCTAGATGGTGCTCGCCAGCTCGTATGCATCCCAGATCGCGTTCATGATGTTCGCAACGCCGCGCGAGTCTCCGATCTTGTTCACCTTCGCCTTGCCGTAGCGCAGGTCCTCGAAGAGATCGCTGTTCGGCGTGTAGCCAACGCATTCGACGACGTTGTCCGCCTTGACCTCGATGTCGCCATCGGCCGTGCCGACGATCAGCGCGCCAGCCTCGTAGCCCTTGGCCGTCGCGCCGCAGATGATGCGCACGCCCTTGAAGTCGAGCAACGCTCGGAGCATCTCGAAATTGGCGGGGCATAGCGGACCGTTGAGCGCGAGGATGTCTTCGAGCTGCTCGACGATCGTGACGCCCTTGCCCTCGTTGGCGAGCCACAGCGCAAGCTCGCAGCCGACGAGCCCTCCACCGATGATCGCAACGTCGCTTCCGACCTCGACCTGCCCGTTGAGGACCTCCTCGGCAACGCTGATCTGCGCGGCTCCGAGCGGAAAGCGCTTCGGTCTGGAGCCCGTCGCGACGATCACGTTGTCGAATCCCTCGGCCATCGCAGCATCGACCTTGGTGTTCAGGCGAACGCTTAAGCTGGCCCTCGTACCACCTGATCAGGTGATGGTCGTCTTCCTTGAAGTCGGGCACGCCGCCAGGGATGAGGTTGCCTCCGAGCCTATCGGACGCCTCGCACAGAACCGGCTCGTGGCCTCGGATCTTGAGTACGCGCGCAGCCTCCATGCCAGCTGGACCTCCACCGGCGATCAGCACGCGCTTGGGGGTGCAAGTGGGCACGAGACGCGTGTAGCGCTCGCGGGCGCACGTAGGGTTGACTGCGCAGTTGATGCGCTTGTAGTGGACCATGCGCCCAAGACATCCCTCATGGCAGCTCAGGCACGGACGGATTCCCTCGACATCGTCGGCGCGCAGCTTGTTGACGTAGTCCGGATCGGCAAGAAGCGGACGCGCGAGTCCGATCACGTCGCAAGTGCCGTTCTCGATCGCCTCGAGGGCCATGTCGGGATCGTCCATGCGCCCAGCGCAGATGACGGGCACATCGACGGCATCCTTGATCAGCTTCGCGTACTTGCGATAGAGGCCCTTCTCCTGGTACATCGGCGGATGGTTCCAATACCATGCGTCGTAGCAGCCGACGTCCACATCGAGGCTGTCGTAGCCATAGCTGACGAGCAGCTTGGCAGCCTCGACGCCCTCCTCGACGTCTCGGCCCTTCTCCTCGAACTCCTCGCCAGGAAGGCCTCCGACGCGCCAATCCTTGATGAAGCTCTTCGGCGAATAGCGCAGCGAGACGTGGTAGTCCTGGCCGCAGACCCTCTTGATCTCCTCGACCACTTCGCGGGCGAAGCGCAGACGATTCTCCAGCGAGCCGCCGTACTCGTCGGTGCGCTGGTTGAAGAAGGAGATTGCGAACTGGTCGAGCAGGTAGCCCTCGTGAACCGCGTGGATCTGGACTCCATCGAAGCCCGCCTTCTTGGCGGTTGCCGCAGCCTGACCCATCTTGCGCACGATGCTGTGGATTTCGTGGCGCTCGAGCGGGCGGCAGCGCACGTCGAAGAATCGGTTCATCGTCGGCGAGGCGGAAATCGGCAGATCGCCCTCGGGGAACTCGGCGAATACGCGACCGAATCCCGCGGAGATCTGCAGGAATATCAAGGAGCCGTAGGCGTGGATGCGCTCGGTCATCTCGCGCGTGGTGCGGATGAAGTACGGAGGATTGATCGTCGGCGACGGAGTTGACGGAACCTCATGATGCTCGAACTCGTTGTCCGCATGGTTGACGCCGGTGATGATCAGGCCGGTACCGCCCTTGGCGCGCTCGACGTAGTAGTCGACGCCGCGTTGGTTGAATCCTCCCTGCGCGTCTCCGAGGCCGATCGGCCCCATCGCGCACATCGCGAAGCGGTTGGGCAACTCGAGCTTCCCGAACTTCACAGGTTCGAACAAGGCCTTGTACTTCATGGCATTCCTCCCGATGATCTGGAGATCGTTTCAGCATTCCAAACCGCTCGCCCGCGGTGAGCGGCATGCTATTTCCCTCCTGCTAGTGTACTCACAAAACCGCCGCAAGGGGTGCAAATTCCGCTTCAAACGCGGCTCGTGCAAAAGTTTTTCCCCAATAGCTTTTCGGCCGTTCATTATTTTCTTCTTGCGCTCGAACGCGAACAGGAATAACATAACCGCAACCGAATAAGCCAAACCGTTGAAGCGGAAGTAACGGTGGTCGTGCACTCACAGAGAGCCGGGGTAGCTGGGAGCCTGGTAGAACGCAAGCCATCAAATGGGCCGCGGAGGGCGTGGGGAACAGCGAGAGCTAATTATCCGCGACGTAAGGGCACGCGTCAGTTGCCCGGGATGTGATTGCATCCTCAGAGTGCGCAGCAAGGCTGCGAATCAAGGTGGCACCGCGAGCTTTATCAAGCCCGTCCTTGACAAGAAGTCAGGGACGGCTTTTTTGTTCCTGACCAAAGATTGGGTTCGAGTCAGGCATAGGAACGTCTGGCTAAGTGGATGCAAGGGCATCCGCGCATAGTGAAAGGTTAGGAAAATGGCAGAGAAAAACCCGTATCGCATCTATCTGAACGAAGACCAGATTCCTACGCAATGGTATAACGTTCGCGCCGACATGACCGTCAAGCCCGAGCCCATGAGGCTCCCGAACGGCGTAGTCGCCGAATTCGAGCATATTTCCCCGGTGTTCTGCGATGAGCTCGTCCGCCAGGAACTCGATGACGACACCGCCTACATCGACATCCCCGAGGGCGTCCGCGAGATGTACAAGGTCT
>JAFWGD010000048.1 GCA_017515355.1 Coriobacteriales bacterium | reverse complement strand
TGCTATACGAGGCAACGGGACGTGAGCTCTAGGCACTGAAAGGAAGCGCTGTGAAGGATACGAAAGCAAGGCGCAAGACGAGATGGACGATGTCGTTCATCATCCTCGGAGTGCTCCTGATAGTCTTCATGATCCTCAACATCGTCAAGGGCAGCGTGGACGTGCCCTTCTCCGACGTCATCGCGATCTTCTCCGGCGGTGACGCCAACGAGGTCTCGAGGCAGATCGTGCTCTCGATGCGCATGCCGCGTGCTCTGGCAGCGGTGCTGCTCGGCGGCGCGCTAGCCCTCTCGGGCTACCTGCTGCAAACCTTCTTCCACAACCCGTTGGCTGGCCCGTTCGTCCTGGGAATCTCCTCGGGCGCAAAGCTTATCGTCGCGATCACTATGGTCTTCTTCCTCGGGTTCGGCATCAAGATGGGCTCGATTGCGATGATCGTCGCGGCTTTCATCGGCTCGATGATCGCGATGGGCTTCGTGCTGCTGATATCCAAGCGCGTCAACAACATGTCGATGCTGATCGTCGCCGGCATCATGGTCGGCTACATCTGCTCGGCCATCACCGAGTTCATCGTCACCTTCGCTGACGACTCCGATATCGTCAACCTGCACAACTGGTCGCTTGGAAGCTTCTCGGGCACCACGTGGGACAACGTCGGCGTGATGGCGGTCATCGTCATCATCACCACGATCTTCGTCTTCCTGCTCTCCAAGCCGATCTCGGCCTACCAGCTCAGCGAGACATACGCGGCGAACATGGGAGTCAACGTCAAGGCATTCCGCGCGATCCTCGTTCTCCTCTCCAGCCTGCTCTCCGCCTGCGTAACCGCATTCGCCGGCCCGATCTCGTTCGTCGGAATCGCGGTGCCGCAGATAGTCAAGAACCTGTTCAAATCGTCGAAGCCGCTGCTGATGATACCCGCCTGCTTCGTGGGAGGCGGGGTCTTCTGCCTCCTCTGCGACCTGCTGGCGCGCATCGCGTTCGCACCCACCGAGCTCTCGATCTCGACGGTGACCGCGGTCTTCGGAGCGCCGGTCGTCATCGCGGTCATGCTCCGCAGGCGCGCGGGGAAGATGGACTGAGGTGGTGACGATGGAGCAGAGCGCGATGCCGCACGACAAGTACTACTTCACCGCCGAGAAGATGACCGTCGGCTACGACGGCGTGCCCCTGATCGAGAACATCGACATCGAGATCGCAAAGGGCGAGATTCTTACGCTCATCGGGCCCAACGGCGCGGGCAAGTCGACGATCCTCAAGACGATCACCAAGCAGCTCTCGCTGCTCGGCGGCGCGGTCTATCTCAACGGCGAGGACATCCACAAGGTCAACCAAAAGGAGCTCGCCAAGCAGATTGCGGTCATGCTCACCGAGCGCATCCGCCCAGAGCTCATGACCTGCGAAGATGTCGTCGGAACGGGCCGCTATCCCTACACGGGCAGCCTCGGCTTGCTCACGGAAGAGGATGAGGCGATCGTCAAGCGGACGATGGAGCTCGTTCGGATCTCCGAGTTGGCCGACCGCGACTTCATGGCGATCAGCGATGGCCAGCGCCAGCGCGTCATGCTCGCCAGGGCGATCTGCCAAGAGCCCGAGCTCATGATTCTCGACGAGCCCACCTCCTTCCTCGACATCCGCTACAAGCTCGAATTCCTCAACATCCTGCAGGAGATGTCGCGCAAGCAGGGAATGACCGTCGTGATGTCGCTGCATGAGCTGGATCTGGCCGAGCGCATCAGCGACAAGATCCTTTGCGTCCGCGGCAAGACGATCGATAGGTTCGGAACCCCTGACGAGGTCTTCGAGCCCGGCTACATCGATAGCCTCTACGAACTCACCGTCGGCTCCTACGACGCGTCGTCAGGCCGCGTGGAGCTCCCGCGCATCGAGGGGAAGCCCGAGGTCTTCGTCATCTCCGGCAACGGCACGGGCACTAGCTTCTTCAGGCAGCTGCAGCGCCTCTCCATCCCCTTCGCCACCGGCATACTCTCGCAAAACGACATCGACTACCCGGTCGCCTCGGTGCTGGCAGCCAACGTGATATCGGTTCCGGCGTTCACCTTCTTCGGGGACGATGAGCTCGCACAGGCCCGCGCGCAGATCGATTCCTGCAACTGCGTCGTCATGACGCTCGGCGACGAGGCTCCCATCCCGCATGAGCTGAGCTCGCTGCTGGAATACGCGGCCGGCTCCGGCAAGCAGGTCCTCTCCCCCAGCGAATACCTGGCGAAAAGAGCTGCCCGAGCCTGAGACGCGGGCGATTTCCCCACGGAGTGCCTTTAGCCCCTGTCGGCATCGACTGAACAGGGCTATCATTGTTCGTGTAACCGTTTGCCCGGCCGCATCGTGCACAGCGCCTTGCCCGGGCAGGCCAAGCGAAACGAACGCCGACAAGGGAGGTTCCCATGAGCTATAAGCAGAGCCCGAAGGTCAAGTATCCCGACGATTACCTGGTTTCGCCAGATGCGGAGTGGGAGCTGGTCGCCCATGCGGACGATTGCATCGTGCTGGAGGGCATCAACTTCGTCGGTGACGACCTGTGGCTTCTCGACACCGGTCGAGGACGCATCCTCAAGGTCGAGGGTGACAGGGTCGTAGTAGCGCTCCAATGCGAAAAGGGAATGCCCAATGGAATGAGGCCTCTGGACGACCATACGATCCTCGTGGCCGACCGCATTCTGGGACTGTGCACCTACGACACGATCACCGGCGAATACGAGGTTCGCTGCACCGGTTTGCCAGATGCCCCCTTCATCCACATCGACGACCTCGTGCTCGACGGGCGCGGGGGCGCGTACATCACCGACCCCGGCGGCAGCAACTACACCAACCCGTTCGGTCGCGTCTTCTACGTTCGCTACGGCGACGGAAGCTACGAGTGCGAGGAGTTCCTCAATGGCATCGCGTTTCCGAACGGAATCACGCTCTCGCCCGATGGGATCTTCGTCTACGTTGCCGAATTCAGCTCCAACACGATCATCTGCGCGCCTTCGAAGCTCTACGACGACGACAAGGAAGCCCCCTACGCGTTCGCGCGGCTCGTCGGCGGCATCGGCCCCGACGGCCTCATCACGGACAAGGAGGGCAACATCTACGCGGCGCATCTGCATGCGGGCGAGGTGGTGGCCTTCGACAAGAAGGGATGGCCCATCGCAGAGATCCGCCTCCCCGAGTGCGCTGGCGTCGTGAACACCAACCTCTGCATCCACGATGGCTACCTCTACACGTGCGAGCTCGAGAAGGGCGACGTGTGGCGCATCCCGATCAAGGCAGAGCAGCACCAGCTTTCGTAGTGTGCCGCCCACATAGACCAATCGCAGCGAAGCGCTCTGGAATACAGCAATTTTGGAAAACTGCTTCCAGGGCGCCTCCCTTTACCCGCGTTCAATATGTCGATTTCCGGCCATTTTGTACCTCTTTTTGCAAAAAAATAAGCCTTTATCGGCACTTTTAGCGATTTGCAAAGACCTTTCGCTCTTTTCGAATGTAAACTATTTCCGCAATTGCAAATGGCTAGATGGAGCGCGCGCTTGAAGGCGTGCGGGCTGCTTGAAAGGGCGGCAATGGGAATGCGGGTGAGAATCCCGCGCTATACCAGTAACCGTAAGGCTTTGCATCGAATCCTCCAAAGCGATGCAGACGAAGTCGGAATACCTTTCCATCGAAAACTTTGTTGCCCTGGATGGCTTTGCATTCGAATGAATCCTCCAGGAAAAGAAGGCTCCAGCGATGCATGCGCGACCATGCCCGGCGCGTTTGCATTCGAGCTGAAGAGCGTGCGCGCCCTCCAGCTGAGCGGCATGTCAGCCGGGCAAGAAGGAAAAGGAAACGGAGAGAGAATATGAAGAAGCTACTTGTTGCAATCACTGTCGTGGCTGCCCTGTGCGCTGGAATGATCGCAGGTTGCTCCGGCAGCAAGGCCGAGCCGGATCCCACCAAGGAGATCCTGGTCGTCAGCTTCGGCACCAGCTTCGCCGATAACCGCGAGGAGACCATCGGCGCAGTCGAAAACGCGATCCAGGAGGCGTTCCCGGAGTGGACCGTCGCTCGCGCATTCACCGCTCAGATCATCATCGACAAGGTTGCCAAGGAGGAGGGCATCGAGATCGATAACTTCGAGCAGGCACTTCAGAGGGCTTCCGACAACGGAGTCAAGACGCTTGTCATCCAGCCGACCCACCTGATGCATGGTCTCGAGTACAACGATGTCAAGGCCTCCCTTGACAAGTACGCCGACAAGTTCGAGACCGTCGTCCTCGCAGAGCCGCTGCT